>JASLXL010000101.1 GCA_030740335.1 SAR202 cluster bacterium
TTTAGTTCATTTCTCCCTGGCATTCGCCGAAAAAGGAGAGTTGCTTGAAAAGAGGTGGAACTACGCCCTCATCTATATACCCGCGCTTGCGATCTCACTTCTGGACCTTAGCACCGGCACCATAACAGGCGAACCGGTGAGGGAAAGTTGGAGTTGGTCGTTCGATCTCCCCACGAGCCCTGGTATCTGGGCGGCGGCGACTACCTGGGGCGTGGCCATCGGACTTTTAAGCCTCTACTTGTGCCTACAGGCGTACATCAACGCGCAAGGGGAAGCGCGGAAGGCTCAGGCCAGGCTTGTGCTGCTGGGGGTCTCGATACCGTTGAGTGTCGCCCTCATCACGAAGGCGGTGCTCCCTGCCCTGGGAACCATGACTCCGTCGCTGAGCACTCTCGGATTTTTGTTCGCCACGTTCCTTCTGGGCTATGCGGTATGGAAATACAGGCTGTTCGCCCTCACCCCCGCGGTGGCAGCCGAACACATCATCAATACTATGTCGGACCCGCTGATACTGCTCGATCCCCGGGGAGTCATCGCTGTGACGAACCGGGCGACGTCGAGGCTCCTCGGGTACACCGAGGTCGAAATGATTGGACAGCCCGCCACCGAGGTCTTTGTGGAAGAGTCACAGCGAGTATTCACCGACTCTGGGATCAGGTCGATGTTTTCAGGAGGTCCCACGAGCGACGTTCATACGACTCTGGTCACCACAAGGAGGGAAAGGCTGTCCCGATATCTCTATCCGGGAGCGTGTTGCGAGACAAAGACGGCAACGAGCAGGGCTTGGTTCTTGTCTGTAGGGATATGACGGCGCGTGTGAGAGATGAGAAACTCCTGCGGGAGGGTGAGCAGCGTGCCAACAGGGCGTTGGAAGAGTTAAAGACGGCACAGGAAGGGCTGATTCAATCGGAAAAGCTATCCGCGATCGGCGAACTGGTGGCGGGAGTCGCCCATGAACTCAACAACCCCCTGATGGCCATCGAGGGGTTCTCCGAGCTTCTCGCCAGCGGTGACGTGCCTCCGAAGGCCCGAGAGAGGGCCGAGAGAATCGTAAAACAGGCCCAACGCGCATCGAGGATCGTCCACAACTTGGTCTCCTTCGCACGAAAGCGGGAAGTCCAGATGGGGCCGGTAAACCTGAATGAGTTGATGGGCACTATTCTCGAGATCAAAACTTATGACCTTCGCGTGAGCAGCATCGAGATCGAGTTGGGGCTTGCCACGGACCTACCCGAGGCACTCGGTGACGCCACCCAATTGCAATCCGTGTTGCTAAATCTGATAAACAATGCCCAGGATGCCATGGTCGGCAGCGGCGGTCAGACATTGAAGCTGACGACTGAACGGAGAGACGACATGGTAAGGGTTAGTGTGGTCGACGATGGACCCGGAATCCGGCCCGATCACTTGATGAAGGTGTTCGACCCGTTCTTCACCACCAAGGAGGTCGGCAGGGGGACGGGCCTTGGCCTGAACATCTGCCACGGGATTGTCGGACAACATGGAGGCCGGATTTGGGTGGAGTCCGTTTATGGTAATGGCGCAACTTTCCATGTGGAAATTCCTGTCGCACCTGTGGACGGGTCTGAAGGGCCGGGCGATGTACCGACGGATACATCGGACGGACGGGCGAAGGGTCGCCTCCTCGTTATCGATGACGAAGAGAGGATTCGCGAATTGGCAGCCGGCGCCCTGGGCGGGATGGGGTACGAGGTTGACACGGCTTCCGGAGCACGCAAAGCGCTGGCCCTGCTTGAGAATGGGAACTACGATCTGCTGCTGGTTGATATCCGAATGCCGGACATGGACGGTATTGAGTTTTACCAGACGCTGACGTCGGTCGCCCCTTCGTTTGCTGCCAGAGTAGTATTTTTCACCGGTGACACAGCCGGTCCGCGCACACAGAGTTTCTTGGCAAGCTCGGGGCGTCCGTATCTTTCCAAACCCGTCGGTCTGGAACAGCTACGGAGCATCGTAGCCCAGGAGATCACAGCATCCGCCAGAGGTCGTGAGCGAATGTAACGACACGGTATGGTCCGGCGGAGCGGCCAAACAACGGTCCCGGCCTTGCGCCTATTGGGACAACACTCAGGCTATGGTCGAGGGCGGCATCTGGAGCGGTGCATAGGGGTATACACTGACCCTGGTGCCGGGCCCGTGTCGGTCGGTCAAATCAGCCAAGACCTCGGCCCATGTCCGATGCCAGCCCACCTTGTTCGCTGGACCTATCGTCTCCCTTTCATTCCAGGACAGTTCCGGAGCCAGGACTATTGTCCGGCTTGCCTTCTCCAGGTTGGCAGCCAAACGAATTGGAGTGTATCCGCGGCCACCGTATTCGGTCCCGAAACGGGCCATCCACTGGTGGAAGTTACTCCCCTCGTGAGAATGTGAGATGAGCACGACTTCGCCTCCCTCCTTCAAGGAAGGGGGGACAACCCATGTTGCCCGGGTTATCTGGCTTTCATCCGGGTAGCTATTGGACACCACGATATCCGCTTCTCCCACGGTCTCGGTGCTGTATACATCCCGTGCCAGCTTTACCCCGGCACGATGTTCGGCCACCAGGTCGCCCGCAAAAAGTCCAACCACCGCACGGTTGTTGTTCAGAACTGCATCCACCTTAAAGTCGAGTCCGGCCATACGCGCCGCCTCCTCCACATCCAGCCGGAAGGTATTATCATCGACGCGATCGAACCCGGCGTTTTCCGTTACGTTCTTGTGGTGGTGGTCGATGGTATCCATGCCACTTATACCGGGGAGCACCAGTTTGCCGCCGCCGCCGAAGCCGGCCAATCCATGAGGAAAAATACTGCCGATGCCCAACCGCAGGTCGCAGTATGTGAATTCGCGGTTGACCCAAACCGGTGTGCCACGCCCGGTGGTCCCCACGTTTACCAGGTTCTCCCAGATACTGTGGTTGTAAACAGGGTACCGTTCGACGATCTCCCGGCCCAGCTTGGCCGCTAATTCCGTGGTGTTGAGCGGGCGGTGGGTGCCTGGGGCGCAGACGAAGCGTATCTGGTCGTCGGTGATGCCGCCGAGGTGCAATTCCTCCAGAACGAAAGGCACGATACGGTAGGTCGGCGTCGGCTTGGGCAAGTCGTCAAAGAGGATGCACACCTGTTTTTTCCCCCTGGCCAGAT
>JASLXL010000102.1 GCA_030740335.1 SAR202 cluster bacterium
CCGTGGGCCTCAGCCAATTCCACGGTGTACCGCATCCACGTCGGGTCGCCCGCGTGGAACCCGCAGGCGATGCTCGCCGAGGTGATGTGCTTGATGAGCTCATCGTCGGCGCCCATTTTGTATGCGCCATAGCTTTCGCCCATGTCGCAGTTGAGATCGATGGTAGGTCCCATGTGCCGTCCCTCTCTGGGTCAGCACGTATTATAGATGCTACCTTTCTGCCCCGCCAATTGGCGGGGTCGAAGTGGGTTTGAACTAACATCCACCGTCTGGCGCCTATCTATACGGAATTCGCCTCCTTGTTGACCCGTTTTGTTGACACTACTGTGGCCCGCACCTAAACTCAGATTTGCCCCGATTCGGGGCCATCTCAATGCCGGTGGTATCTATGTCTGTTGCCTCAACCTTGGACGATCTTGCCACGCAGGTCGATGCCGAAATCAGAAAAAATCTGAACTCTCGCCAGATGGAGCTGTACCGGATGATGTCCTACCACCTGGGGTGGGAAGACAAGCCGGGCGGGGAGGAAGGGCCTGTCCGGCGGGATCGCAATCACGGGACAGCCTGCTTGATCGCGTGTTCAGCAGCCGGTGGCGACCCGGATTCCGCGTTGCCCGCCGCCGCCTCTGTCGAGCTGTTGGAGAGCTTTAGCCAGATCCATGATGACGTTCAGGCAGGCCAACCCCAACGATACGATCGCGATGCGGTGTGGTGGGTCTGGGGTCCGGCCCAGGCCATCAACGTCGGAGATGCGATGCACGCTGTTGCCCGCCTCGCCGTATTCGCCCTAACAGAACGCGGCAATACGCCGGAGGTCACATTCCGTGCGGTTCACATAGTCGACAATGCTGTTCTGGAGATGTGCGAGGGACGCTTCAAGGACCTGGAGTCCCAGGAGCGCATCGACCTAGATGTCGAAGGTTACCTGGGGATGGCAACTGGGAAGACCGGAGCCCTCTATGCATGCGCCATGCGGCTTGGCGCACTGGCCGCATCGGCGGACGATGAGATCGTAGGGGCGATGGGGACGAGTGGCAGGGCTCTTGGCCTCGCACTCCAGATACGCAGAGACGTGATGGAGCTATGGGGAGTCGAGGGAGCGGCCACTCCTGTCGGCGCCGAGGTACTGAACAAGAAGAAACTGTTTCCCGTAGTGTACTCCTTGTCAAAGGCAAGTCTCAGCGAAAAGCGACGGCTCGGAGACATCTATTTCAAGCGCGTACTAGACACTGAGGACGTCGTCAAGGTCCGGGATATTCTCGAAGAGCTTGGCGCAAAAGAACGTGCTGAAGAGCTTATCGAGCATTACCGAGCCGAGGCCGCTGATGCCCTTGAAATCCCTGGGGTCAACGCTGCGGGTAGGACCGCGATGCGAGATCTCGCGGGCTACCTACTGGGCCAATGAGAGCTAATAGTTGATGAGCAGCAGGATGACCCTCAAGGACGTGGACGTCTCGGGTAAAATGGTGCTTGTGCGGGTCGATTACAACGTTCCCTTCGCTCCGAATTCTACCGATATTTCAGATGACTCCCGCATAGTGGCCTCCCTGGATACCATCCGCTATCTGATCGAGCGCGACTGCCGTATCGTGCTCTGCTCTCATGTGGGCAGGCCCAAGGGCCGAGTCGTTGATGAGCTACGCGTGCGTCCCATCGCTTCGCGACTCTCGGAACTGCTTGGTAGGCCCGTAACAGTCGCCCCGGACTCCATCGGTCCCGAGGTCGTATCCGTCGTTAGCGGAATGTCGCCCGGCGGAGTTGTACTACTGGAAAATCTCCGATTCCACTCGGAAGAGGAGTCGAACGACGCCGCGTTTGCTCAGGATCTGGCATTTATCGCAGACCTGTTTGTGAATGATGCCTTTGGAACGGCGCACAGGGCCCATGGGTCAACCGAAGGGATTACCCACTTTCTTCCTTCCGTATCGGGATTCCTGATGGAGCGGGAGCTGGAGATGCTCGGTCGCGTTCTGGACGACCCTGGCCGACCTCTGATCGCGGTGCTGGGCGGCGCCAAGGCCTCGGACAAGATGGCAGCGCTGCGAAATCTGGTGAACAAGGCCGACACCCTGATCGTAGGGGGGGGGATGGCCGCGACATTCCTACTGGCCGAAGGTGTGGAGGTAGGCAAGTCTCTGGTTGAGGAGGACAAGATCCCGATGGCCCTTGAGATCGTCGAGATAGCGCGTCGGGCGGGAGTGGACCTGTTGTTGCCATCGGACGTGGTGATCGCCGACGCCTTTGCGCACGACGCCAAGAATAGAGTAGTGATGGTGGACACCATACCGGCTGGCTGGCGTATCATGGACATCGGGCCGAGAACGACCAATGCCTTCGCCGCGGCCCTACAAGCAGCTGGGACCGTGGTGTTGAACGGCCCGATGGGCGTCAGCGAGTGGAAGAGTTTTTCGAAAGGCACGGCCCGTATGGCTGAGACCCTCGCGAACCTGGCATATACTACAACCGTGATCGGAGGCGGCTCAACGGCGGAAGCAGTGGCGACGTTTGGATTCGCAGATGGAATGACCCATGTCTCCACTGGCGGCGGCGCGTCCATCGAGTTCTTGGAGGGCAAAACGCTACCTGGGGTGGCCGCCCTGATGCCAGCCACAGACCAATGATAGATTTCCCATACATCAAGGATATCGCCAGGGAAACCCCCGGAAAAATTGTAATGCTCGTCGTCGACGGGCTCGGGGGGCTCCCGCTTCCGGAGACCGGGCGATCCGAACTTGAGACGGCTGTCTTGCCGAATCTGGACGTCCTCGCTCGAAGTAGCGCCGCAGGTCTCACAACCCCTGTTGCCACGGGTATTACGCCGGGAAGCGGTCCCGGACATACCGCGCTCTTCGGATACGATCCCGTCAAATATCTGGTGGGTCGCGGCGTCCTTGAGGCCCTTGGCCTTGGGGTGGAGCTTGCAGATGGTGATGTCGCTATCAGGTGCAACTTCTGCACGGTCGACGATGCTGGAACGATCGTAGACCGCCGTGCCGGGAGGCTTGCTGGCGAAGAGGCCGACTCCCTGGTGGATCTGCTTCGGCAAATAGAGGTTCCAGGCGTGAGTCTCTCCTTACACGCAAGCAAGGGCCATCGATTCGTCCTCGTCTTAAGTGGAGATGGCCTTGGGACTGACGTGGCCGAGACCGACCCCGGCACTGCCGGTCTCGCGGCGATTCCGGCAGTGGCTCTGTCCGATGGGTCGCAAAGGACCGCCGAGGCCGTCGGAGCTTTTATCACGGCGGCACACGACCTGCTTTCCGGACAGCCAGCCGCCAATATGGTCCTCGCACGCGGGTATTCGCAGGTCCCGGACTGGCCATCGATGGCAAATGCATACCGCCTAAGCCCGGCGGCGATCGCCGCATATCCGATGTACCGTGGCCTGGCCAGTGTACTAGGAATGGAAATTCTCTCTACGGGCGAGACCTTCGATGATGAGTTGGACACCCTGGAAAGCGCGTTCGACCGCCACGACTTCTTTTTCATCCACTACAAGCCGGCGGACGCCGCCGGAGAGGACGGCGATTTCCAGGCCAAGGTCCTTGCCCTGGAAGAGTTGGACGCTAGTATTCCCAGGCTACTGGCCCTCGGGGTCGATGCCCTTGTGGTCGCTGGTGACCACTCCACACCGGCTATTGCCGCCGCCCATACCTGGCACCCGGTGCCACTGCTCGTGCACTCGGCGCTGACGGCAGGGGACGGCGTGTCCGAATTCACTGAGCGAGCCTGCGCCCTGGGCTCCATAGGCCGCATACCCGCGACCGGTGTTATGATGCTGGCACTCGCGAACGCGGGCAAGCTCCAGCGGTTCGGGCCCTAGAGTAGAATCTAACGGTGAGGAGTCCCAGGGAGATTAAGGCAACTGGGGGTATACATGTTATCTCGTCCCAGTCGCAAATCACGGAAGAAGCGAAGAGGTTGATATGAAATGCACAGCTTGCGGTAACGAAAATTCGGAGGACGCCCAATTCTGTGGTATTTGCAGTGTTTCCCTCACTTCCGAGGAAACCTCTATCGGAACAGAGTTGCCAATGGTGAGCTTCGGTGAAGCCATTAGCCGGGGCTTCAGAAACTACTTCAACTTCAATGGACGAGCGACAAAGGCAGAATTTTGGTGGTGGTTCCTATTTAGTACAATTGGATTTCATGCCATGTTCTTCCCTTCCATGATTGGAGCGATCATAAATGGAGGGGAATTAATTATGTTCCTCGTCTTCGTGGGTTGGGTATATCCGATCACATTTTTCGTTTTTGGTATCCCAATGATCTCGTCGGGTTCAAGACGCCTGCACGATACGGGTAGGTCTGGCTGGCGATGGCTCCTGTTCATGGTTCCTTTCGGGTTTATTTTTCTGATTGTATGGTGGTGCCAAAAAGGTAATGCTGGCCCGAATAAATACGGCCCAGACCCAAGGCAGGCTACCTCACAACAGCCTTATAAGCCTTAACAGCATCCTCGCTACGCACCCACTAGCCCCGTAGCCCTAGCTGCTACCAGCCTAAGCCCTAGCCCTAGTCCCCTCTCCCTGCCCCCTAGGCTATACTGTCACCAGAGGCATACCAATGCTGTTAGGAGGTTGAGTCATGACTATAGAAGCCGACAATGAAAGATATCCCG
>JASLXL010000103.1 GCA_030740335.1 SAR202 cluster bacterium
CATGCTCTACGCCGAGGACTACAAACGCCTCGAGGCCGTGGTGCCAAATCTGGTTGGCACAAAATTCACCTCCGCAGACGCCAACGAGTGCCGGAAACTGGTGACGGAGACCACACTGCAACACTTCCTGGCCGAGAACAACTACCCGTTCGGGAGCCTCCACGGAGAGTGTTCCATACTGGCGTCTTTTGGATCCCTGTTTCCGAGCAAGGTTAGGGAACTGTTCAATCTCGGGAAGGCCGGTGAGTTTGAAAAGGCCTACCGCGTAGCCTTGGAAATTGATGAGGCAAAGGATACTTTCCTGGCACCTACGATCGGCGGAGTCGAGCACATCGACGGCGCGTACGACAAGATGATTGTACGCGCCAGTGGAATAGACATGCCATTGCAAATGCTATCGCCCTACGATGGTTTCGACATGGAGACCTACGAGGCGTGCGTTTCCGCGCTGAAGAGCAAGCACACTAACATGTTGAACTAGAGGAAGTCGTGCCCAAACGATACCCGCAGGCGATCCTCGTGAGCTGCGAGCTTCCCTGGGACGAGGACCAGCGGCTCATGGAGGACGCCTTCCGGGCCCAGGTACGCACGACCCTGGAGTCTTTCAACCACCTCTACATATTCGGCACGGCCGGAGAGGGCTATGCCGTTACCCTCTCCCAATTCAGGGAAGTGGTCGAGGTATTTTGGGATGAAACGGATAGGCCGGACGTTCATCCGATGGTCGGCGTCATTGCGATGTCTACATCGCAGGTTGTCGAAAGGATCGCGGCTGCATACGAAATAGGTTTCCGGGTCTTCCAGATCACTATGCCCTCTTGGAGCGCCCTTTCTGACAACGAGACAGTAACGTTTTTCAAGGACGTTTGCGGGGCGTTTCCTGACGCACAATTCTTGCACTACAACACGGCGCACTCAAAACGGGTTCTGCTTACGGAGGACTATAAGCGTATCGAGGCTGTCGTGCCGAACCTGGTGGCCACTAAGTTCGAAAGCGCAAGCCCGGGCGAGACCCGCAAGCTCGTGACTCAAACCTCTCTGCAGCATTTCCTTGGAGAGGGCAATTTCCCCTGGGGCTGCCTCCACGGCGAGTGCTCGCTACTCGCATTCACCGCGCCGCTCTCCCCTGCCCGTGCCCTGGCGTTTTTCGAACTCGGACTGACGGGTCAGATTGCGGAGCTGTTCCAGGTCGCTGATGAGATAGACAGCGTCGTCGAGGCGCTCTACCGCCCTGTCGCCGATCTCCCGTTTGTCGACGGCGCGTATGACAAGATACTGGCGCGGGCCAGTGGAGTGGATATGCCGCTACGCATGCTCTCCCCCTACGAGGGTTGCGACATCATTACGTACGATGCATGTGTCGCTTCTCTGCGACAGGCGCATCCAGAGTGGTTGGAATAGGTCCAGGGGTACACGCTTGGGATATTGGCGTCCAAAATGCCGTTGATCCCCAGGAGTGTCGAGGCGTTGTTCTCCTCGATCCGAAAACCCAGGCGTCTCATTAGCCCTATGGAACGATCGTTATTAGAACGTACGCCGTTGATGATTCGGTGAATACCAAGCGAGGTGAATCCGAATTCGACTAACTTTTCGCCCATCTCAGTTGCGTAGCCGTTCCCCCAGTAGCTCCGCCTTGATGAAGGCGGGATCTCCACCAACTTTGTAGTCGAGGTGGCTTTCAAGGGCAAGCCAGCTCATGTCTTCATCAGGCATATGTCTCTGAAACCCCATGAGGCCAACGAGTGACCCGGTCTCCTTGAGTACAAGCGCCTTCAGACCGTATTCAGAGTCAGGCGCAATCCGCTCCTCTGCAAACGCTCGCTTGATCTCTTCTGGAGTCCCCTGACGTCCGGACCACGCGTCCTTCACGATAGAATCGGCGTAGACCAGTTCGTATATCGAGTCCAAATCGTCCGTAGAGAACTCGCGAAGCTGCAGTCTCTCGGTCTCTAGGATCATGGGCTTGATTCCTTGTCGATCAAGGAGTGGCGGTCGCCCTATATTCCACGACAGGGTAATGCCTGCGTGCAGATCAGCCGGTTCAAGGACTGCGCCTACGGCGCGGGGGTAGGCTCCGGCGTGGGGGTCGGGGGTGGTACCAGTAGGTTCGTGCGAGTGTGCTCGACAAAGTCTCGAACGCCGAAAGGCGCGACGAAGGCGTAGTATTCCGACTCAGAAGACTTCACGACGAATACGACCTTGTCCTCAAATTCTGCGCCAATACGAATCGTGCGGGTTTGCTCAGCGCCATCCGTGTCAAGAGAACGGACGGTCACCAGCGCCGAAAGTTGGTCAAAGCGATACGAAATGTCTTCCGACTTCCCCAGAGGCTCACGCATGGCCATCGATTCCACCTTGCTGATTAGTAGGTCGACAGCCTCGGTATCGAGGATTTCGCCCTCGTCCAGCTCACCGATACCCCAATCGCCGTCGGCGTCCTTGACGAACTCAAGGCGTCCTCCGGAGTTCTCCACCGTGACGGACAATAGAGCGTCCTCTGGGGTAGCAAAGTAGACTGAGTCGATCCAGGAAGCTGGCCCAATTGGAGCATCGGTGGTCGAGATGCCGGTTACACGATACACATCGTCTTCGCCATCGACCCTCACATGAATGCTGCCCAACTGAGTCACTGAGCCCAGGAACACCCTTCGAATGCCGCCGTCCGACAATACCAGCTCGATGGTGCGTTCGAAGGATCGCTCGGAGACGGTAAGCCTGATGTGGCTATCGCTAGTCTTGGCCACGAGATTTTCCTTGGTAAGTCCAAGTACCTCGTCGACCAGTTCCAGAAAATCGTCCTCGTTGCAAGGATAGTTGTCGATATCAGGCAGGACGCAGCCATCAGAACCAAGGACAAGACGTGTGCCACGGCCACTAATGTCGGCCGTGGCCAATTCAACGACTTGCTCCCGCGTGATACCGTCGATTAGCGGTTCGTCCGCCCCGGGGGGCGATTCCGGCCACAGGATAGCAGCGAGAATGACGGACTGCAGGACAAGGAAGACCAGAAGGACGCGGTTCTGCAGGTTCACTCGCCTTCACCTTCGGCAATCAGTTCCATGGGACGCTCTCCACGCCGCCTCAGGTGCCAGACCAGCCCGATCACAATCAACATTGCGAGCGCGGCTCCGTAGTTGGCCATCTCCCAGAAAGTCTGCTCTCCGTCATCCAGTGGCTGCAATAGCCGTGTGTAGATACCACCGGAGCTGAGTCCTAGGAGGTCTAGGTCCTCGGCAGCCCAATCAACAGCGTTCTGCAGGAGTTGCAGGTTGAACAGGAATCGGTCTGCTGACAGACTTTTGGAAAGCTCAAGCACCAGATCGTCGACAAATTCCGAACTGCCGAAGACCACGAGCCGAGCCGTGTCCGGCGAACTTTCGATGAGATCCGGCAACTCAATTGGCGGACCATCCGTCACAAACCAGTCAAGTGCACTGTCGGCAAAGTAGCTCTTGAAGGTACCCCGGATGCTGACACCCAAAAGCTGTTCGCCAGGTTCACCTTCTACTGGGAATCCCAGCTCAGGATAGGCTTCGAGATCTGGAAGCACCTGGAAAGAATCTCTGAGCCAGGCGTCCTCGGTGGTGCGCAGCAGACGCTCGATCGTCCTATCTTGGTTTGCGATCAGGTCAATTTCCAGAGGCGAGGCCCATTGAAATGTGACCGACTGCAAGTTAGCCATGATCGGGCTGTCAGAGTCCATGCCATCGCGACGCACGTCTACGAACAATGGATAGTCGACGCTCTGCATTTCCAGGACGCTGAAGCCGCCGAGGTCACGCCGCATTTGCATTGGGAAGGGCTCGTTCTGTGTATCCATGACCAGCGAATCGCCGATGGTGACACCGTAGCTGGCGAGCAGGTTGTTTAGACCATCCTCAATAGGCTCCAGCGATAGGCCGGCCTGGAACTGGATCGGAGAAAGGATGAAGTTGCCAGAGGCCACTACCACGGCGCCACCGCGCATCAAGAATTGGTCGACTGCGTATCTTTCGACGTCGCTCATACGCCTGGGAGCCACTACCACCAACACATCAACGTTTCCTGGAACCCGGCCGCCGGTAAGGTCAGCAGCCTCAACGATGTAGCTTTGAGCAAGGCTGGACTGGACGCGACCGAAACTCGATATCGGCGCAACAGGACTGCCAAACGCGTCAACTGTGTTCTCAGCGCCTGGCTGCCAGAGCGCCACGGTCTTCAAGAAACCTGGGACTGCCTGTCTCAGGGCCGACAGAATGTCAGACCTCAGATCCGGCACCTCCATTTGACCGCTGGGGGTTATCAGGTAGGACTCTCCTTTGTACTCCAAGACCATATGCAGATAGTAAGTTTCCTGGGAGAAAGACGAAGGGATGGGGCTCAGACCAAACCTATCCAGCATCGTCTGCCGAGTAACCGTCGAGTCCACGGCGTCAAGGTCCACTAGTTCGTATTCGAGGTTGCCATCCGAGCGGCTGGCGAACTCAATCGCGACAATGCTAAGGAGAGGAGGAATCCCCTGTAACTCCTCTGGCAGCGCGTCCTGGGTGACGTAGGCGGTCAGATTCATCGGTTCGCTTAGGCTAGAGAAGACGGCATCCAGGCTCCTGAAACCAGATACAACCCGCTTTATTGCACCAGTCAGGTCATACTCGAGGTTGCGGAGTCTGACGTCCGGGGACCCGTCGGGCCTTGGTTCGACCTCGATAAGATCGCCGAATCCCAGTGTGACAAACTGGTCTCCGTAGCGAATCAAAATATCGAAATAAGAATTGATGACCGTCGACTCGCGCCGTTCGGTAATTGCGAAAGAGGTCGATCGGATCCCGTACGCCCGATTGGCCTCCTCCTCAAGCTCCTCGTCCTCACGCGGGTCGACGAACTCCACGTTTACGCCACCCTCGGAGGCGACTTCGTACTCCCGCATCAGGTCTCTTAGAGATGGCACCAGCCTGGCCAGCAGCGGGTGGGTTCTCTCGCTAAAGTAGCCTCGCATCAGCAGGGGCTCCGGGAGACCTTTCACCAAATCCTTTGTTGTGTTCGAAAGACTGTATTCGTTGTTGGCCGTAAGGTCGGTCCGAAGCCCGGGAATTGGATATAGCCAGTAGTTCAATACCGCCAGGTTGGCCAGTACGAGCAAAAGACCGATTGCCGCGTTGCGACGGTAGGTTCGTGCCTGAGGACCTTTCCCCAGCCGCCTTAGGTCCAAGGACACGACATTTAGCAGCAGGAAAAAGACAGTAATGGAGATGTAGTACACCAGGTCGCGCAGGTCTATGACCCCTCGCTCGATACTCTCGAAACGACTTCCAATGCCCACGGATCTGAGCAATTCGGCGATGTCGTCCCCAGCGAGGCTGGTAATCCCCTTCGCGCCAAGCAGGTACAGCGCGCTTCCCACCAGGACCGTGAGAATAAGAGATACGATCTGATTGTCGGTGCGAGACGAGAAGAACAGGCCGATGGAAACGTAGACCGAGGCCATCAGTATCGTGGCCAGATAACCCCCGAAGGCGGGACCCAGGTCCAGATCACCAAGGACACTAACAGTGATGGGGAGCGAGAGTGTCAGAGCCACGGCTACGCCTATGAGTACCATAACCGCTACGAACTTCCCGAGGACCAGGTTGGCTCTGTGAACCGGAAGTGTCAGCAGGACCTCCATCGTCCCACTGCGGTTCTCCTCGCTCCACTGGCGCA
>JASLXL010000104.1 GCA_030740335.1 SAR202 cluster bacterium
GGCTAGGACCATGTCCACCGGAGCTTCGTATACTTCCTGACCGACTTTACTCGGCCATTGACCCGAGCACATGAACAGGTCGGGGCACGTTGTCCACAACTCCGGCGGTCCATAGGCGGCCCGCAGGTATATCTCGGGGTCGGTTGCAGCCACGAGCGCTAGGCGGGACTTGGGGTTGTTGAGGGGCGGGTGCAGCTTATTGGTCGCCAGGAAGGGTATGGCCCAGCCATCGACGACCTCCACTCTCACTCCAGACATGTCTTGCAAGACCTCGTAGAAGTCGTTGGGAATCGCCTCGGAGAAGTCTCCCTGCTTGGTCTGCAGCGCGGCGAGCCGTGATGCCGGGTCCGGCACCTCCATATACTCGAGGGTGTCGACGTGAACTAAACGTTCACCGGCCGCACCGTCTTTCGGATCGGTCCTGGAATTGTACCCATCGTAGCGCTCAAGGACAACTCGACTCCCAGGAACCCAGGCCGAGAATTTGAAAGGCCCAGAGCCGATGTAGTCGGTATTGATGTCCGCTTCTTCGAGCGATTCGGCGATCTCCTTAGGCATAACGAAGGCGGGGTTGCCAGCCCAGTAGTTGATCCACAGGCCGAAGGGCTTGTTCAGCTTAAGCTTAAAGCTAAGGTTGTCCACCTTCTCCATGGCCGGTTCTCCGGCCAAATCCCAAAGACGTTTCGGCATCGAGGCTGAAACCGAGTGGCGCCACCGCTCTACGGTCGCCATCAGATCTTCGCTGGTTACCGGTGATCCGTCATGGAATGTCTGGCCCGCCCTGAGCGTGAAGGTGTATTCCAGTGCGTCGCTGGTCATTGACCAGCTTTCGATCATCTGTTCCTTTGAGGTAAGGGTGTTATCCCATCCAAAAGGATAATCGTAGAAGTGGGCGACGATCTGGGCGGTTGTACGGGCGCCGTGGTTGGCATCCAGGTTCGGCGTTGAAGCCTGGGGCATCCAACGGAGAGTGCCGCCCCTCTTGATTACCAGGCCCACCGGGGTCGCCGTCGGTACGGCGATAGGAGTGGCGACTGGTGCTCGAGTCGACGCTGGCGCGGCGGTGGCAGCTGGTGAAGCCGTCGCTGCCGGTCCAGCCGTCGGTGCCGGAGCGGAGGTTGGTGCTGGAGCTGAAGTCGGGGCTGGAGCAGTCGTGGGAACAGCCTCCTCCTCGTCATCACCACCGCAGGCAAATAAGGCCATGAGCAGCAGGGTCAAAACACCAAAAAGCAGAAAACGTGATAGAGATTGCATGAACGCCTCCTAATTTACAGGCCCAACATTAGCCGACAATTTCCACTGAGTGCTGATGAGTGCTGATGAGTGCTGATAAATATAACAAATATGAATTATCTGTCAAGTATTGAAATACGCGAAAATAATCACCATTGTGTGTGAGTGTCGGAAACGCGTGATCCGAGAAAAATCTAAATGTCTTGCTTCCAGCGCGGGACATCCTTGACAGTGCTTGAGTCACCGTCATAGACTTCCGCTGAACCCTGATCGTTTCCCGGTAAGCAGACATATATCCGACCGTATCAACAGGGCTAGGAGATGCATAATGACCAAAAAAAAGATCATAAAAACTACACGGGCGCCAAGTCCCACCGCTCCCCTTTCGCAGGCTACAAGGTTCGGCAACCTGGTGTTCGTCTCCGGATCGGCGGGTCGGCATCCCGATACAGGCCAGTACCCCGAAGGCGGCATCAAGGAGCAGACCAAGCAGACTCTTGAGAACATCAAGGCGGTCCTGGAAGAGGCGGGTACATCTCTGGACAACGTACTGAAGGTCACGGCGTTCCTAAAAGACCTTGACGACCGCCCGGGATTCAACGAGGTCTATAGCTCCTACTTCCCGGCTGATCAACCGGCACGGACTGCACTCGGCGCCGGAGCTCTCGGTGAAGGCATGCTCGTGGAGATCGAGGCGATCGCCTGTATCCCGGATTAAGGGCAGTTGAGCCAGAGACAAGACACACCTGTTGGCTTTTGACGAATTCAACATCAGGCTGTGTCTTGGACTGGACCTGAGATTCGGGTGCTATAGGAAACCAGTATCTTTCCCGGCTGGAATCAACTACCGCTACCTGAGGCCACGTCTGTATTTGTAGAAGGAAATACACCTAATGGAAGAACTGACCAAGGACGAGGTAAAGACGCTTGCCCGCGCCGTGGGAATCGAGCTGGATGAGCCGGACCTGACGCCGGTCTCCTACCAGTTAAACGCAATGCTGGAGGGGATCGCGAACATAGATTTACCTGGCCTCGATGAGATAGAGCCCCTCCCGATCATTTGGCAACGGGAGTCGGACTAGACATGGACCAGGTAGAGATTCCGTACCTGTCGGCTACTGAACTGGCCCGCCTGACCAGGCGCAAAGAAGTCTCCCCCGTCGAGACGACTCGGGCCTACTTGGACCGGATTGAGAGACTTGATAGCCAACTGAACTCGTATATAGAGGTCGCCATCGACGATGCGATGAACAGCGCGCGGCGGCTGGAAAAACAGATTCTCGCAGGAGGTGACACAGGGCTTCTGTGCGGCGTACCGGTGGCCCTCAAGGACATATGTCATGTCGAAGGGTGGCGCACCACCGGAGGCTCAAGAATCCTCAGGGACAACGTTGTCGATTACGATTCGACGGTGGCTGCTCGGCTGCGGGGTGCGGACGCCGTTCTGCTAGGCAAACTCAACACGACGGAGTTCGCCTCGGGTGAGACGTTTGATTTTCCCTATGGGACACCTAGGAATCCGTGGGACCTGAGCCGAAGCCCCGGCGCCTCAAGCGGCGGGTCGGGGGCAGCTACATCGGCTTTCCTGTGCGGAGCGTCTCTCGGTGGTGATACCGGAGGCTCCATCCGTAACCCGTCGGCGTACAGTGGCATAGTCGGCTTGAGGCCCACCTGGGGCCGCGTGAGCCGCTACGGGACGCTTGGCGCCTGCTGGTCGATGGACACTATAGGGCCCATGACCAGGACCGTGGAAGATTGCGCACTCGTGCTGCAAGCCATCGCGGGGAGAGATCCCCATGATGCATACACCGCCAAGGGGCTGGTTCCCGATTACAGGCAATCTCTCGATGGTGATATCCGCGGTCTCAAGGTGGCGTTGCTAAGCGAGCTGGTTGACCCGGAGGTGATCGAGCCGGAGATAGAGGAAGGCGTGCGATTGGTGGCTAAAGAGCTGGAAAAACTCGGCGCAACCGTGGATGAGGTCTCTATCCCGCTACTGCGGAATTCCCCCGTAATCGCCCAGACAATCTCGGGTGCCGAGGGGGCATTCATGCAACGAGAGAACCTGAAGAATAGGTTGAAAGAGATGGATTTCCTCGCAAGGGTGAGGTCTCTGGCATGCACACTCGTCCCGGCTCAGGCATACCATAAGGCGCTTCGACTGAGGGAGGCCGTCCGCAGTACAGTCCTGGAAACACTTGAGACGTTCGATGTGCTTATATGCCCGTCGGCGCCTACCCGGGCCGTGAAAATCCCGGCCACTCCTAACATTATCCAGAGCAAGGACGAGGTATTGACCAAGATCTGGGGTCGCAGTCGCGTTAACGCACCATTCAACCTGGCGGGAGTACCTGCGCTGTCAGTGCCATGCGGGTTTACGTCGGATGGCCTTCCAATGGGACTACAGATAGTGGGAAGCCCTCTGAACGAAGGTATCGTGTTCAAAGTTGCACACGCCTATGAGCAGGCAACCCCGTGGCATACCAAACGGCCACCGTTGGCTTAGCACTACGAATGATAGAGTACTACGACCGTTCTGCTAAGGCTCATATAACTCCACCCGTTTAGGAGGAAGATCACGTGGGTGATGTAATGACGGTAACCGGTCCGATCTCATCAGATCGGCTGGGCACGACACTTATGCACGAGCACCTGTTTTTAGACCTGACACGCGGAGGTGCGGGCAGGAACGGCATCCTGAATAACCAGGATCTGGCTTACGAAGAGGTCATGCGATACAAGAACGCGGGAGGCGTGACCCTTATCGACCAGACCACTGGGGGTATACGAGAAAGCGACCACGACATACTGCCGGTAAAACACGCGGTGGCAATACGGAACCTGTCCATTCGAACGGGACTACACATAATCCTGGGGACAGGCTGGTATCGGGAGCCATTCTACGAAAAGCGTCTCTACCGCATGAAAACCGATCATATTGCCGAAGAGCTGGTGCGGGATATCACCGAGGGAATAGACGGCACCGATGTCAAGGCCGGATATCTGGGTGAGATTGGTGCTCACTTCACCTGGGTTTCACCCGTAGAGGAGCGGGTTTTCAGGGCTGTAGCCCGGGCCCATAAAAAGACGGGCCTGACGATCGGCACGCACTCCGCCAACTGGTCCACGGGACTTGACCAGTTGGATATTCTTGAAGAAGAGGGCGTGGACCTTCGGCGGGTGGTAGTCGGACACTGTCAAAACTGGCCCAGCCACGAGTACCACGCTGAAATAGCTCGAAGAGGGGCATTCACTGAGTTCGACCGGCTGGGTAATCCGGTTGAGTTTGAGCATAAATTACAACTACAAAACATCAAGCAGTTGATCGACGCCGGCTACATAGACCACCTGCTATTCTCACAGGATGTCTGTACTCGGACCGATTACGTCGCCTATGGCGGTAAGGGATACGAATATGTACTGACCGGGCTCAGGGATGACCTGGCCGCAATCGGTATCACTGACGAGCAGGTACACCAGATCACCTTGGATAATCCAAGGCACGCTCTGACCGGCGAAGAGTAGGCGACACGTTGACTGGTATTTGATTGTAGGACGTCAGCGATAATGGGACTGT
>JASLXL010000105.1 GCA_030740335.1 SAR202 cluster bacterium
AGCAGCTAGGGCTACGGGGCTAGCAGGTGGATAGCGGAGGTGCTGTTAAGGCTTATAAGGCTGTTGTATAGAGTGGCTACTACGCGACCGTGTCGGGAACGACACCAGCCTTGGTCAGCCGACGCTGCGCCTCGGCATAGACATCCGACGACAGTGGGCCTCTCGACATGGCCTCGACGTTTTCCCGGAGGTGGTCGGGGTTGGTGGTACCTACGATGTTCGTGTTGGAGTGCGGGTGCGTAAGCGTGTGTCGAAGCATCAAGGCCGTCCGGCTCTCCCCCGCTTCCCGCAGCTCGTCCAGTTTGGCATCCTCGAACTTCGCCCAGCGGGCTAGGTCGCCCTTCCCGACGCCTGGCTCGCCGTGAGCGACTCCTCCTCTGACCACTATGCCTATCCCAGCCTCGGCAGCCTTGGTGATCCAGCCTTCGTGGTCGCGCTCCAGGGCCGAGTACGGGACCTGGAAAACGTCGAAGACTCCCCAGGACAAATAGGTCGGAAGGTACGGCAGGGTTGTGGAGATCCCTATCCATCGCACCTTGCCCTGGTCGCGCATGTCGACCAGAGAGTCCACGACTCCACCGCTCTCGCACGCCTCCACCGAAGGATTATGGGGCTGCATCACGTCCACGTAATCGGATTTCAGTCGTCTCAGGCTCCGGTGCAAATCACCGAAGACGGCATCCCTGGTCCACCTTTCGCCGGAGCGGGAACATCCGCACTTCGTCGCCAGGTAGAACTCGGAGCGGCGGCCGGAGAGGTAACGGCCTATCCGCTCCTCGCTGTTCCCGTAGCAGCCCGCGGTGTCGATGTAGTTGATCCCGGCATCGAGCACCGCGTGGTGGATCCTCTCCCTCTGGATGTCGTCCATCGGCTTGAGGTGGGCGGCCCCGTAACCGAGCCGGGTGATTTCCAGGCCGGTGCGGCCAAGAACGGCTGTCGGCAGTTGCGTCATGAGAATGGCTCCTTGAGGGGGTGAGGCCCGGGCACAACTTCGAGTCTTCGCGTCCTAGTTATACCATGTTCCGATTACGGTGATCGCCCATCGTCCCATCCGCCGCGCCGGACGCTTGGGTTCCGGTGGCCTATCATCTATACTCACGGCTGGAGGCGTCGTGTGCATCGAGAAGCATCCGTCTCAAGAGCACGCTGGCCCGGTACCTGAGCGTGCCGCACACCCTCGAAGCTGGCGAGCAGAGAGGTAGGGGGGTACATCTCCCTACCCCCCGGTTGTACCTAATCCCCCAAGGGACTCCTAGCCGTCAGGTTCCGCCCCGCATGAACCTGCCTCTGAGGGCATTGTAGCCTAGGAGGCAAGAGGATGGGGCTTAGGCGGGGCTGGTAGCAGCTAGGGCTACTGGGCTAGCGGGTGACGTCAGTTAGGTCAGCCCCGTCTAGGGTGGCGTTTTTCAGGTTAGCATTGATCAAGTTGGCATGGCTCATGTCCGCCTTGCTCAAATTGGCATAGCTCAGATTGGCTCCGGTAAGGTCAGCACCTTTTCTTCCAGTCAAGGGACAGCGGTCAGGGCGATCCGACGAACAGGATAAGTTCAATATCCATATTCTGCCCGCAATACGGACTCGTCCCTCCAGCGCTCGCTGGCCTGCTCAAGCCTTCTTGTACGTAGAGCGAGGCCAGAACTGTGTTGTGCCAGTGTCTGGAATACCGTGTTGGCCACTAGGCGATGGCCTAGGTCATTGGCGTGCACTCCATCATAGTGAACCATCCAGGTGGCTCCACCGTATGCGTGGTACACATCGCTGTATAGGCAATCAGCCTCTCTGGCGACTTCGGCGACCACCAAGTTAAAGGCCTGGAGCACGTCATGACTAGCGTTGGTCCACGCAAGACCGCCATAGCTGAAGTCGTTCATGAAATACGGGCCCAGCAATACAATCAAAGGGTCGCAGCCACGCCGCACCGCGACGATGAGATCCATCAGTTCTAGCCGGAACATCTCCAGTGGTGTACCACCTCGAGCGTCATTGAGGCCGTAGGAGATCGCCACCAGGTCGGGAGCATGATCGATCACGTGCTTTCGAACTCTTTCGTTGGCTGCAGGCTTGCCCGAATAACTATAGGCCGGCACCTTATCCGAGATCACGTTGGCTCCGATCCCGCTATTGACAAGACTCACCGGTTCATCTTGGAAATCGTTGATCAGCCCGGCAAGCAGCACGGGCCAGCATCTCTCAGGCGATGAGCTCCATCCACCGGCAGTGGTGCTTTCACCAAGAGTGACCAGGACACGGAAGGGGTCGGCGTGCAGATCATTGGCACCAGATTTCAATATACTCACCCCCCAATTTCTCCGGATCTGACTACAGAGTGCTGCGCGACCCAGAAGATGGCCTTTTCAAATGCTGGTACATGAACCTGGATCCATCCGAGCGCTGGATGGAGACAGGCTTCCAAGACTTAGTCCACCCCCTAGGTCGGTCTCGCCCAGGTTGGCCCCGGTCAGCTTGGTCCCACGCAGGTTGGCTTGACCCAGGTAGGCCCCGGTCAGGTCAGCCCCACTCAGCTTGGTCCCGCGCAGGTCGGCACCACTCAGGTTGGCCCTTCTCAGGTCAAGTCCGGAGAGATCCTCTCCCTCCAGGCTCTCTCCATCCTTAACTCTGGCTATTACTTCGTCCCGAGTCAGCTCTGTCATTCCACACCTAATCCCCCATGGGACTCCTAGCCTTGTCAGGCTCCCCATCACTCCGCATGAGCCTGCCTCTGGGGGCAGTATAACCAATGCCGTGAAGATGCTACATCGACGCTAGGGGCAGGCAGCGAGGACTCGGGCTACGGGGCTGGGCTGCCTTCTTAGCCAAGATGGGATGTTCCTAGTCCCAAATCGTACCCGGGGACTTCTGGAGCCGCCGCCACATTCGGTCGAATTCCTCGCTGCCGTCATCTTCTCGCTCGTCAAGACGAACTCCTGGGGCATACGACTCGTCTACCCCCAGCTTCATCAGCTTCTCGGCCTGCTGCAAGTTGCGATAATAGTGCTTAACTCCTCCTGGCAAGCTTACGACCGAATAATGCCGGGGCCAATCTGGCGCAGGCGTATTTGAGTAGCGTTGTAGTGCGTCTTCGTCCAACTCCACACCGAGACCGGGGCCCGTCGGTATTTTCATAAAGCCTCTTTGCATGCTGTGGGGCTCAAGGATCAGATCATCTTCGTAGGTGTGGCTGGCTGTGACTGCCGGCAACGTCGCAGTCGGCATAACGGAGCCCAATTGACATGCGAATGCCGTAGTTATCCCTGTGCCGACATACTGGAGCATGATCGGGGTGTTCGCCGATGCGAAGGTCCAGGCCGATGCAAGCGCGTTTCGAACGTTTTCATGGCTGCAGAGGGCGCCCTCAAAATCTCCAGCTCGGAGCCTCAGCCATGTTCCTGACGGCTGGCGAACGGGACCGTCAAGGATCGTGTTGACCCCATGCACATAGAATGGTATCCGGATTTCGTTGTGAAGCCTTCGCCAGCCCTCAACATCGTGCTGGAAAATCGGCTCTTCAAGACCCTTCACCACGGGAATGTTCTCCAATTCCCTGAGGACGGGCAAGGCTTTCTCGACGTCGATCAGAGAACCGTTGAAATCGTACTCGATTCGGAAATCTGGTGGCGCGATTTCCTGGACGGCCTGTGACTGTTCAATTACGTCGAAGAAGGCCCTGGCTTTGCACTTGAGTGCGCGATAGCCTCGGTCCACTGCCACCTCTACCTCTGCTCCGGTGTCTTCGGGTGACATGCAGGGCATCCACCAACTCATCGCCACCCATTGTCGCACTTGCTGTCCTATCAGCTTCCAGGCCGGAATCCCGAGATGCTTGCCCATCAGGTCGTAGCAAGCCATATCAAGATTAAAAAGACCCGTACCCATCACATGGTCGAATGGGTCGGTGCCGAGATACAGTTCAAGCTCCCGCTGGTCGATGGGAGGACCTACATTTTCTCCTAGGCCCACCAGCCCAGTATCCGTGTGGAACTTGTAGACAGTAACCTCCTCGCGCAGATAAAAGTGATGGTACTTTTTCCGGTTACGGGCCTCCCGCGGCACCCGGAGTGGAATAGTC
>JASLXL010000106.1 GCA_030740335.1 SAR202 cluster bacterium
GTATTCCGGGTCCATCCAGTGAGGGTCGAAGAGATTGAAAGAGTCGAGCTTGCCCAGCGCGGCGGCCACGGGCGCTTCCATGCCTTGGCCGTTGTGGCACCAGATGACGACGCCTCCCTGCCGACGGGCGTCATCGCAGGCGTAGGAAAGGGGAGGGTAGTCGGGGTCGAAGGCGTCCACTAGCAGGCCGCGGCTCACGGGCTCGACCACGTTGTGGATGTTTAGCAACATCACATGGCCGTAGCCGGTGTTATGTGTGCCGTTCGCGTTGTGCCTGTTTTCCTCGCCGCACTGCACGTGGTGGTGGTCCGATGAGAACTCTGTGAGCATGCCCGGGGTGTACTTGTTGGTGGCATACTCCAGATCCCAACGTTTCAGGATGCTCACTGCCGTCATGCGCAAGTCCTCGACGCGAGGATCCAGGCGCAGCCGCTCGTCCGGCCGCTGCTCCTTTTCGTCGTAATGGATATGGGTATTGCCGGGGTGCCAGCCCTGCGCCCCGAGCCCCGACCACCGCTCCAGCACCACCTCCGTCGCTACTATCCCACTGGTCGGCGTTTCGACGGTCAGCGTGGCTGGCACGTATTCGGTTCCTCGCTCGACCACGATCTGGGTCCGGCCCCTGCCCACCTCGACTTCAAACCCGCCGTCCGCATAGAAGAAGTGATCGCCTGGCCCGACCTTCAATATCGCGTCGCCCGGGTGTGCGAATTCGCCGTTCGAGGCCAGCACTCGTACGCGGGCGGGCACCTGCTCCCCCGTGTCGCCGTCGATTATCTTGCCTGCGAGTGTGGCCATCGAAGTACTTCCCTGACTGGTGGGCCTGCACGTTTGGTCTGCTGAAATGTAGGATAGCACGGACTAGTGGGGGAAGCCTATGCACGGTCGCCCAAATGAATCTTGCCGGTTTACCACAGGTCCATCTGGGTGCAGGCATGGTGTCCGGGGTACCTGCACGGGCATTACGGTGTGGCTAACGCGGTGTGCTACGCAGGTTGACCCGTCCACTCCACCGGGTCCGGATTAGCCATCTGGCCGTTTTCGGAGGGCTAGATCATGACAACCGCTGTCACCGACCCTACCATGGATCTGATCGAACGCTATATCGAGACTAGGGACCCGGATGCTCAAGAGCAGCTTGTCACCAACTACCTTCCGTTGGTGCGCAGCATAGCGCGGCGCTTCCGTAATTCGCGCGAGCCCATGGAGGGCCTGGTGCAGATGGGCACGATTGGCCTGCTCAGCGCCATCGAGAAATTCGACATGAGCCATGGCGTCAGATTCGCATCGTTGGCCATCCCCGAGGTCTACGGTGCGATATTGAACCACCTCAGAGACCACGGTGGACTCGTCAAGGTGCCGCGGGCATTGCGACACAACAGAATATCGCTGGACCGTTGCACTGAGAGGCTGATCTCTCACTTCGGTCGCTGGCCTACCACTGCCGAGATGGTGACCGAAAGTGGGCTCACCGAGGATGCTGTCAACCAGGTTCTGGAGTTTGCCAGGACCGGCAATCCGTGATCATTGGACGCGAGCTTCAACGGCGACTTCGGCGAAGAGGGGAGCGCACTGGTCGAGGTCCTTGGTTCTGAAGAGCCGGCGTGCGGCGCGTCCCTCGATCGAATGGTGCTGCAGAGCGCCATGGACAAGCTTCCGCTGCGGGAGAGGACGATTATCTCGCTGAAGTTCTACAGGGGCCTGTCACAGCGCCAGATCGCCAGTAGGATCAACATATCCCAGATGCACGTCTCTCGTCTCGAACGGCGTGCGTTGGCCAAGATGAAGGATATCGTAGCAGGCCACGAGGTGGACTCGATAGGCATGGACCGGGAGCCTGCAACCCTGCAAGCCGCATCGTAAGCTGGGGAACTGGGGCCTAGTGACTTAAATTAGCCTGCTACCCACTCATTCGGCGGACAAGAGGTCGTGCAGTTCTTGGAGTGTTTGGCTGTTTTCCTCTAGTGTGAAGCCGTCCACCATGGGCACTGCCTCGCCGCTGGGCCCGTCCACCGCTCCCAACTCCACGTTGCGGTTGACCAGTGCTTGCTCGGCTTCGATGCTTGGCAGCAGGTTCTTGCCATTGATCTTTGACATGGCTGCCACCAGGCCGTAGCCGCCCCAGTTCGAGACACTTGCGATGACCAGAGCGCTGGTCGTGGTGACGCATGGTATCCTGACGAGAGATGGTACCGTGGGGATGATATCCGCCAGGTTTCCCAGGCCGATCTCGTTGCCGCCGTCGCCGATTCCTACCGACGGGATGCCGCTCTCGAACAGGTAGTCGGCCTTTGCGTTGTACT
Organism: SAR202 cluster bacterium; assembly: GCA_030740335.1. The sequence continues at coordinate 2,304 of JASLXL010000106.1, forward strand.
CGCTGATGTCCACACCTCGCATATTGCGGTACAGCCCTTCGGATGTCAGTCCGCACCGTTCGATGCCGATGATCACCGACGGCGCTATTTCAGACAGAAGCTCCTTCGCGAAGGAGCGGCTCTCCTCCTCACCGGCGATCGGAAATTCTACCACGCTGGAATCCGGGCCCGCGGTGCCCTCCATCACCTTCAGGGAGTACCGGTCGGTGACGTACACGACTTCGTAGCCGATGGACTGCAACGCGTTGCCGATGACCACCGCTCCCGGGGGGCCGTCGGTCTCGGTGGCCCCGGCGGTGATGATGTAGAAGCCGGTCACGATTATTGCCGTGCCAGGATTGTCGAGTACAACGCGTGCGGCCTGGTCGCAGTAGTCTGCGGGCAAGTGGGGCCTCAGGGCCGCAATGCCCCGCTTGTCTCGGTCGAGAACTATGTCTTCAATAGTCACCGCGCGCCCCCATTTCCAGAACCTAGTCTATAGATATGCAGAGACATCAATATCTGTCTTTGAGACAATCTCAGGAGTTCCGAAGGATGTAACTAGCCCATGGGCATACCTTCCCCGCCCCCTAAGCGTGAGAAGCACCTAGAGGACAGCCATGTCCTCGTCTGGGACATCGGTGATAAACATGTGGCCGGGGGCGTGGGTGATCATCAGCGGTGGCTTCGAATTCATGGCCACCACCTGAGGTGTCACGCCGCATCCCCAGAACACCGGCACGTCGTCCTCCCCGACAACGGCGGGGTCGCCAAGGTCGGGGGTAGTGATGTCCTTCACTCCGATGGCGGCCGGGTCTCCGATGTGCACGGGAGACCCGTGCACCGATGGGAACCGCGACGTGATTTGCACGGCCCTTACCAGCTTGTTGCGCGGTATCGCCCTCATTGACACTACCATTGGCCCAGAGAATATGCCTGCGGGCGTGGTTTCGATGGAGGTGACGAACATCGCGGTGTTCTTGCCCTCCTCGAAGTGGGGAATGCGGATGCCGCCGTTTATCAGGGCCGACTCGAATGTGAAACTGCAACCGATGAGGAAAGAGACCAGGTCGTCGCGCCAGACATGGGAGATGCTGGTGGGTTCCTCCACAAGTTTTCCGTTCTCGAATACGCGGTATCGTGGTAGGTCGGTTCGCAAGTCGACTCCGGGCGCCATCTGGCTGGGCTCCACCGAACCAGCCTCCACTACCTCAAGCAACGGGCAAGGCTTTGGATTGCGCTGGCAAAAGAGCAGGAAATCGAAGGCCTGTTCCCTCGGCAGAATCACCAAATTGGCCTGGACGTAGCCTGGCGCCATTCCGCTGGTGAGCCCAGAAAGCTCTCCCGAGCGCATCATTGCCCTCAACTCCGCGGGTTCTTGAGTCAGCGTTGGAAGCAGCATCTATGATCCTCCGTCGCGGCAAGCGTCCTCAGACCGCTACAGCACCTGCTGTGGCTGCCTCATGCTGCTCGTCCGCGTGATACGAACTACGCACCAGCGGGCCGGAGGCGACGTGCTTGAAGCCCATGGCCTCGCCCTCTCTGGCAAGCTCGTCGAACTCCTCCGGCGCGTACCACTTGGACAGAGCGACGTGCTTAGGAGTCGGTCGCAGATATTGGCCTATCGTTAGTAGGTCGCAGTCTACCGAGCGCAGGTCCCGCATCGTGTCCAGTATCTCGTCCCAGGTCTCTCCCAGCCCCACCATCATCCCCGACTTCGTCACAGAACTCGGGTCGATACTTTTTGCGCGAGCCAATAGCTCAAGGGACTGGTCGAAGTCACCCTTTGGGCGTACACGTCGGAAGACGCGGCGCACGGTCTCGATGTTGTGGTTTAATGTGCTGGGCTTGGCCGCCATCACGGTTGCCAGGGCCTGCTCATCAGCATTGAAGTCGGGTATTAGCACTTCTATCTTGCACGAGGGCAGGCGTTTACGAATCTGGCTGATGGTCTGGGCAAAGATGAACGCACCGCCGTCCGGCAGGTCGTCTCGGTCAACCGAGGTTACGACGGCGTACCGCAAGTCCATACGCTCTGCGGCCTCGGCCACCCTCACCGGTTCTCCCAGATCGAGCCCTAACGGTTTCCCGGTGGCAACTGCACAGTAGGCGCAGGCCCGCGTGCAGATGTCTCCCAGGATCATGAACGTAGCTGTCCTGCGCTCCCAGCACTCCCCGATGTTGGGACAGCGAGCTTCCTCGCAGACTGTACTCAGGCTGCCTTCGCGCATCATGGAGCGTAGCTCTATGTAGTTCGGACCTCCCGGTGCCTTCACTTTGAGCCATGGGGGCAGACGCCTCTTGACTGTCATTTGGCCTCGCTGTTGCCCCGAGTGGGATGGGCGGGTTTGTACTGCTGAAATGATACCAGACAGCTAGCAGCGGCGTCTCATATGCTAAAATCTAAATGAGAGTAGAGGGGCCGCTACCCATACTTTTTCCTCCCATTTTGGATTAACCCAAATGACCCAAACTCAGCGAACTGACGATAGCGCCGACACCGAACCGGAGCTGGCAACGCTAACCCTCGGCGAATTCGACCCGATGGGCGACACCGTGGCGGAGCTGGACGGAGAGTCTATCAGCGTATTCGGTGGCATCCCGGGTGAACGGGTCGTGTGCCGGATAGTACGGTATGGAAGGGGCAAGAGGCGGCACGCTGCGGGCATGGTGGTCGAGGTCCTGGAAGCGTCTCCTCACCGTGTCGTCGTTCCGTGCCAATATTTTGGAACTTGTACTGGTTGCCAGTGGCAGCACATCGACTACGACCACCAGATCTCGATCAAGCGCGATACAGTGACAGCAGCGCTCCGTGTCTACCCGGAACTAGGGGGCCTGTCGGTAGAGCCGACGGTGCCGAGCGAGCAGGAACTCTACTATAGAAATCATGCTCGATTCACCGTTCGTAGTGGCACCCTCGGATTTGTCAGCCGGATCACCCATCAGTTCGCCAGGGTAGACGAATGCATGCTCATGACCGCAGGTATCAATGAAATCCTCGACAAGCTACAGGGTCGCTCGGCGGCCACGAGCCAACTATCCATACGATATGGCATAAATACGGACGAATGGCTACTCCAGCCGACGTT
>JASLXL010000107.1 GCA_030740335.1 SAR202 cluster bacterium
GCTGTTGATCGGTCCGCCTGCGCCCTGGCCCAGACCGCAGAGCGACGCCGCTCCTACGACCTCCGCTAGTTCGCGCAACTCGTCTAGGTCTCCGGATGAACCGGCGCCTGATAGCAGCCGGTCGAGGGCGTCCACCATACGAGGTGTTCCCTCACGACAGGGTGTGCATTTACCGCAGGATTCGTCGGCATTGTACTTGGCCAGGGAGCGCACCGCCTCCAGCACGTCTACGTTCTCGTCCAGCGCGATGACCCCGCCTGCGCCTAGCATCACCCCTGACTCATGGAGCATTCCTGGAGCAATAGCGGTTTCGAGCATCGACTCTGGTAGGACGCCGCTCGACGGCCCTCCAACGGCGACCCCCGCGATCCCCTTCCCTCCGACGATGCCCCCGCCCAATCCGAACACGATCTCCCTCAACGTCGTGCCCATTGGGACTTCGACGACGCCCGGTCGTTCCACCGAGCCGCTCAGGCTGATCACCTTCGTCCCCGTTGCTTTTTCAGAGCCGATCTCGGCGAACTCGGCTGCGCCGTGAGCCATGATGACTGGCACGCTTGCAAGTGTTTCAGCGTTGTTAATTACCGTTGGCCTGCCGAACAAACCTGCTTCAGTCGGGAATGGTGGTCGGAGGCGCGGCTCTCGACGATCACCTTCCATGGTGTTGAGCAGAGTCGTCTCCTCCCCGCAGACGTATCCTCCGGCGCCGCGCCGCACGGTGACGCTCATGTTGTATCCGGATCCAAGGACGTCTTCGCCGATGATTCCAACCTGCGCAGCCTGATCCACCGCCTGTTGCATTCTTTGTGTCGACAACTCGGCCTCAGCATTGATGTAGATATATATGGTGTGAACGCCCGCGGCGTAGGCTGCTATGAGCGCGCCCTCGATGATTCGGTGTGGCACGCCCTCCATTACATGGCGGTCTTTAAATATGCCGGGCTCGCCCTCCTCGCAGTTCACCACAACGTAGCGATCAGGGGATGGAAACTTGCGCGCTGACCCCCATTTCATGGCGGCAGGGAAGTACGCACCGCCACGGCCAAGCAGTCCCGACGCCTTCACCTCATCAATGACCTTTTCCTGTGGCGCTCCGAGGGCCTTTGCCAACCCAGCGTAGCCGCCTGTGAGTAGGTACTCGTCTATGGCAGTGAGGGCGATCTCACCACAGCCGTGCAGTACTACTCGATGCTGACCGGCGTAGGGGGACGTGGCCTCGTTTTGTTTGGGTAGGCTGGTGGACTCCAAGATTCGGCGCGCGTCTTTGGTCGTTACGCCGCCGAACACGCTGCGTACGCCGTCGGGCGCGGTAACTACGACCCTGGGAGCGTCGTAGCAGTCACCGTCGCAGCCTGCCGTGACAATGTATGCAGAGTCGGGAGCCTGACTTGCAAGTGCGTCAGCCACCTGGACTGAGTCCACTGAACTGGAGCAGTGGCCGACCTGTACGACGATACGGGTTTTGCCGTTGTATGCCGCCGCACGACGCGCCGCTGATGCCTTGAGGTCGTCGCGGGCCCGCTGTGTATGAGATGTCATATAGAGGGCGCCTCTCTGGCAGCGGCCTTCACTTTTTCGACGGTGGCGCGTCCTATCCAGTCATGGTCCCATTTCACCACAGGGGCCACTGCGCACATGTAGCCGCATGGCACCTCCTCAATAGTTATGTTGCCATTTTTCGCCGAGTCAATTTCCTGCTTTGTGCGTTCGAGGAGGTCTTGGCTGCCGTTGGCCCGGCAGCCAAGACCCGTGCATATCTTGATCACGTGGCTGGCTGGCTTCGAAGTGCTCAACTCGGTGTAGCTGGTGGCGGCCCCGTAGACCTCGCTGGATGGGATGCCAAGGTGCCAGCCCGCCACCTCCATTGCCCAGCCGGGCAGGTAACCGTGTTCGTCTTGAATGTAGTGCAAGGCGGGGAGCAGTTGGCTGCGCTCCCTGGGGAACCTCTCGCGCAATATGGCGCGCAGCTCATTTCGTTGAGTCCGATCAGCCAATCTTGGCCTCCGTCGATGTCGTATGTGCGACGAGAGCATCGAGCCCGAGCTCGGCAACCTTTGCGTCTGGGATGTTCCCGTCAGCCGTCCAGTCACGGGCCTCGTAGTATGCCGAGACCATCATGTCCAGGTCGTCCGCCGATATGCTCGCACCGGCGGCCACTCCATCAGGCAACGCCTCTTGCAGGACCCGCTGAGGGAGCGTGTCGTCGGCTCGGGTCCATCCCTCGCGCACATTGAAGAGCTTCTTCATGTTGTTGATCCGCTCACCGGCCTTTTGAAGCTGCTCGGAGGACATGGACCAGCCTGTGAGGTCTTGGTATATCTCAGCTGACTCCCCGTAGAAGTCGTGGAAGGCCTTGCGGAGAAATTTACACCATATAAGCGAGTCGAGTACTGCTGAGAAGTCTTCCCCCTCTGCTGTGATTTTGCCGCGTTCGCGGCTGGCCTGCAGTCGGTCGAGCCTGTCGGAGAGGTCTGCTTCGTATGCCGACGCACGGTTGTGGCATGCGCCACGGGTGCTGACGGCCAGCGCGAGAGCCAGAGTCTGTAGAGATCGTGGCTCGTATCCGGGCATTTCAAGGCCCTTGACGTGCATGGCCCATGCTCCTGAACCCTGTCCGACCTTCTGTGCGGCGATACGACTGCCATCGGCGAGGAGGTCGCCCAGACCTTCACGGTCGCCGATCAGGTGCAGGCAAGCGATCACGGCCTCGTCGTTTCCGAACTCTAGTGCGATGCCGCCCGTGTCCGCGTCTGTGAGCAGGCCCTTTTCGTAGCACTCCATGGCCCATGCAATAGTGGCCCCAGCACTGATGGTGTCCACGCCAAGCTCGTCGCACAGGGTCGATGCGCGGATCACCGTGTTGGCGTCTTTTATGCCCACCAACGGGCCCAGGGCGAAACCTGACTCATACTCGACCCTGCCGGTCGCGGAGGGCCCCTTATCGGTCGTAGTCATGATGTGCTCGCACCCGATGGTGCAGTTGGCGCAGTGTGCGTTCTTCGTGAAGTGGGCCTCGTGAAACAACTCGCCATTGACCGCTTCGGCCTCTTCGAAAGTCGACTGTTGGAAATTCCGGGTGGGCAGGGTGCCGAGGCGGTTCAACACCGAGACGTTGGCCATGGTGCCCAGCGTCCGGTACTTTTCTGTGGCTGGGCCCAGGCTTCGGATTCCGAGGTCGCGGCCGACATCGGCCAACGCCGCCGGGTCGTGGACCGGCATGGCATTCGTTCCTCGAAACGCTATTGCCTTGAGATTCTTAGATCCCATGACGGCCCCGGGACCTGTGCGTGCCGCCTGCCGCCCGCCGTCGTTGCTGATGCTGGCAAAACGCACCAGCCGCTCACCGGCAGGTCCGATGCACGCGACCCTTGTGCGCAACCCGAGGCGGTGCTTTACGCGGCTCTCCGTCTCGAAGGTGGATAGCCCTGCCAGGTCGTCAGCATCAATGTATCGCACCTTGCCGTCCTCGATCGATAACAATGTCAGGCTTTCACTCTTGCCGGTGATTACCAGTGCGTCGCACCCCGTCTTCTTTAGTTCTGTGGCGAGGTAGGACGAGGAGAGCGAATCACCGATGAACCCCGTCAGGGGTGATTTCGTGACCACGGCGAACTTGCTGGATGTTGTGAGGCGGCTACCGACCAGAGGGCTGGCCGCGAATATCAGCGGATTATCGGGTGATAGGGCAGGGGTGCCGGGTGGACAGTGGCGGTACAGTAGGTAGGCTCCCAGGCCTGTTCCGCCGATGAAGGCCTGCAGCACAGTCGGGTCCAGGGCCTCCCAACGCGTCTGCCGTGTGGTGAGGTCTACGATCAGCGCTTTGCCATGGTAGCCGTACACAGGATCAGCCCCCGGCCTGGCTAGAGAACAACAGCACAGAATCCCCTTGTTCCAGGTCAAGGCGTTCACCTGACAGGAAACGACTGCCGTTGATATTCAAGGTGTAGCTGGCCAGGAATCCGTCGCCATCCTCTTGAACTGCGACGCCCGCCAACTCAGGGCATTCTTGTACCAGAGCATTGGCGAGCCAAGACACATTGCCGGTTGCTTCCACGATCAGCTCGACCGAGCGCTTGCCTGATGCAATGCTGGCCATTCCAAATAGCTCCACGACGATGTTAATGCGGCTCAGAACGTCTTTGGGTGCTAGGGCCATGTCTAGTGCCCCGCAGCCACGAGCGACTTCGCCCGGTCGAGGTCATCCTGGGTGTTTATGTTGAAGAAGCTCAGGCGGCCCGGATCGAGGCGATCGACCTCATCCTCCATGATGTATCGGACACGCACGTTCTCGTAAAACCCGGTGATTTTTAACTTGCCTTGCTGGATCCTCTCCTCCAGGTGAGGAATGCAGACCTTGGAGTACAGGGCATGTGTGGGTTCGGGCCTGCCGTCCAAAATGGGCACTACGACCTCGTAGCCATCCGACAACTCAAGCATTCGTGAGAGGAGCGAGGGATTCAAGAAAGGCATGTCGCAGGCTACCACGAGAGCCCACTCGCCGTTGGCGGCCTGGAGGCCTGTGAAAATGCCTCCAAGGGAGCCACTGTCGGGGTAAACGTCTACCGCAACGAGTGAGTCCTTCGGAAGCGGCAACTCGGCGGCGCGATGTTCGTCGTTTACTACGACCACCGATTCATCGGTCAGGGTGGACAGCAAGGCTATCACCCTTCCGATTAGGGGCTGGCCCGCGAGCGGCTCCAGCGCTTTATTCCTACCAAGCCTGGTGCTCATGCCGCCAGCAAGGATGACTCCGGTGACCCGCAGCTTCATTTCCATACTCCCAGCTAGTCGCATCAGCGTACCATACCCAGATTACTGCCACAGAGATCACGGAGGGCACAGAGGGAATGACTTATAAATTATTTGTTGCCTGAATTCCGTGTTCTCTGTGGTTAATCGTCCTCCAGTCTGGCCACTACCTCCCCCATACGCGACGTGTCATAGCCGCTTAGTGCGTCGACCTTTTGCCTGAAGGAGTCGTCTCTAATCAGCTCCAGCAACGGCGCGAGGTCCTCACCTTCGTAGAAACTAGTCGGGATTGCCAGGTCGTACTGCTCGTTGGCCAGGGGTATGAAGTCGGTACCGACCGCCCTGGCAGCCGAGAGAATCCCTAGCCCCGCGTCGGCGTTCCCACCGGCAACAGTCGCAGCGACCGCCAGATGTGTGTACTCCTCTCGCACGTAGCCACGAATGCTGCTCGCCGGGATGTCGGCGCCGCCCAGCAGGTGATCGAGTAGAAGGCGGGTACCGGAGCCGTGCTGCCTGTTTACGAATGTAACGTCTTCACGTGCCAGGTCCGCCAGGCCGGTAATACCCATCGGATTGCCACAGGGCACAAGCAGGCCCTGAACACGACCAACGAGGGCCACCAGCACTATCGGTATTCCCTTGAGGTGGCGGCGTATGTAAGACAAGTTGTATTCGCCCGTCGACTCGTCCAGCAGGTGGGTGCCTGCGAGGTGTGCCTCCCCTCGCGACAGCGCCAGCAGGCCGCCCAGACTACCGACGTTCGACGATGCGAGATTGCGACCGGGGTTCTGCCGGCTTAATTCGCTCGCGAGGAGGTCGAGGACCACGTCGTGGCTGCCGGTGGATACGATAGCGTCGGAGATTTCTTCTTTGGAGGCGAGCAGCTCCACATCGACGGTTGTCCCGGCGTCTACCCCCTCTGAGAAGCGGGGGATTATCACCAGGCCATCTGCCCGTACCAGTGACATGATGACCCCGGCGCCGCGCTGAATAGGGGTAGCAACCGTCCGTTTCCCGACGACTCCGAGCCTCACTCGTAGGTACTCGTCCTCGCCCATGGGGGAGAGTACTTTGCGCGTCAACACCGCTGTGGCTTTCTCCCGTGTACGCGGCTTCAGTCCTAGCTTGATCTCCACAAGCGGTTTTAGGAACAACTCCAAGGTGAGAGCTGCCGATACAGAATAGCCAGGAATGCCGAGGATAGGCTTTTCGTTCACTATTCCCAGTACCACCGGGTGTCCGGGTCTGATGGCGACGCCGTGGACCAGCAACTCGCCCATCTCTTCGACCAACGAGGCCGTATAGTCCTCCGAACCGGCAGAGGAACCGGCATTTAAGACTACCACGTCGTATTCACCAAGGGCGTCGAAGAGCGCGGCCTTTAGCAGGTGTGGGACGTCGGGAACAGGGTTCATCACGACGGCGTCAGCGCCCCACTCATTCGCCATAGCAGCCAGCATCAGCCCATTTGACTCTATGATGCCCCCAGGACGTGGCGTTGCTCCGGGTGGCACTAGTTCAGAGCCCGTAGGAATGATGCTTATGTTGGGACGGCGGCGGACCGTAACTTCGGATAGGCCGGCGGCAGCGCATGCCGCCAGGTCGTAGGGCCGAAGTCGCCGACCCTCGGGTAATACTAGTTCTGTAGCCACGATGTCTTCACCGAGGGGCCGGACGTTGTGGTAGGGAGGCACTGCGGATCGCAGTTCGATCTTGTCGTCGTCCACACGCCGAACTACCTCTATCATGGCGACCGCGTCGAACCCCGCTGGCATGAGGTCGCCCGTGTCGATCCACTTAGCTTGCTCGCCAACCGTGAGAGTTATGGGCGCGGTCTCGGTAGCTCCGACCGTGTCGACTGATCTCACGGCAGCGCCGTCCATGGCCGCGGCATCGTAGTGTGGGGAGGATCGTCGAGCCCAAATGGGGCTTGCGGTGGTTCTTCCGGCTGCCCCTGCCAGAGGGATGGATTCCGAACCGGAGCGGTTCGTCGCACCCGCAGCCTTGAGCGCGTCCATGAACTTGGCGAGTGCATCCGTGAGAGGGATGTCGTCCAGGTAGTATCGTCTGTCGTGTTTCTGAGTATCCAAACGTAGTCCCCAGGTGGCCGAGAGTGTTTTCTGCGGTTCACCAGTAATCTAATAGAGCCTGACTAGGACCTGTTCGCCGGCGTACATGCCACCTCTGTCCAGCGGGACCATGATTGTGCCGTCCGCCTGCACCAGTGTAAAGATTAGGCCGGAGCCTCCGAATACGGGTTCGGCCATCAGGTTGTTTCCCTTACGCTCCAGCCGTACCTGTACGACGTCCTGCCTTCCGGAGAGCGACGGTATGTCGCTTGTAAGTATTGCGGTGACGGTTGGGAGCGACGGAGGTTCGGCACAGCCTGTAACCCAATATATGGCCGGGCGGATGAGCATGTCGAAGACCACCGCCGCCGACACCGGGTTGCCTGGCAGACCGAATACCGGTTTGCCGTCGACGAGCGCCACGATGGTGGGCTTGCCGGGCTTGAATGATATCCCGTGGGTCAAAATGCCCGGCGGCCCGAGGCTGCCTATCACCTCGGCGGTAAGGTCGCGGCTGCTAACGGAGCTTCCTGCGGAGAAGATGAGCATGTCGCTCTCGGCCAGGCCTTTCTGCGCGGCCTCCTGCTGAAGGGCAAGATCGTCTCGTATCAGGCCGAATCGTTCCGGCACCCCTCCGGCGTGCTCTACCAGGGCCGAAATCGTGTAGCTGTTGATATCACGAATACGGCCTGGCCCTGGCGTTTCGCCTGGCGGGACAAGCTCGTCGCCGGTCGACACTATCGCGACACGGGGCCTTCGAGCCACACGAATCTTGGTCATACCAAGGGCGAGCAGACCACCTATGTCCTGGGGTCTGACGACGTGTCCGGAGAGCAGTATTGCATCTCCCGCGCTCACGTCTTCGCCTGGCTGTGCGACGTTCTCGCCGGGTGCTACCGGTCGCAGAATCTCGATCGACGAGTCCCCGACGACCTGTGTGTTTTCTACCATTACGACGGCGTCCGCGTTTCCAGCAAGCATGCCGCCTGTGAACGCGGTGGAGGCTTCACCCGGAGAAAGTGAAACGGTCGGTGCCGTGCCCATTGGGACAGTGCCGGCTACCTCCATGAAAGCGGGCATGCCCTCGGTTGCGCCAAAGGTGTCAGCCGAGCGAACGGAGTATCCGTCCATCGTCGAGCGAGCGAAAGTGGGCAGGTCCTCGGTTGCGGATACGTCATCGCGGAGGACGCGACCGAGCGCCGCTGACGCAGAGACGTACTCGGGTCCAACCCGGTAATCGAGCTGTCCCAGGAGTGTCTGAAGCGCCTCGTCGGGAGGCTGCACATTGAAGAAACCTGGCATCGATGGGGACCTCTTGCAGATGCCCTAGATAGTGCAATCTAGAGATTCAAAAAAACTAGAGCCCTGTTATGTTCCCCTTGGCGTCCACGTCCAGGGCGCGTGGCGAACCGGGCAAGCCGGGCATGGTCATCATCGTACCTGCTATTGGGTAGATGAACCCGGCACCGACTGATGCTCGGACGTCCGAAATCTCGAATGTGTACCCTGACGGGCGGCCAGACAGGGCAGGGCGGTGCGAAATTGATAGATGCGTCTTAGCCATGCACACGGGGAGCGTACCCCAGCCTTGTTGATGGAATGTCTTGAGCTTGCGGCGCGCAGCAAGGGCCCACTTGACGTCGTCGGCGCCGTAGACGTTCTTTGCGAGCGCCAGTACCTTTTCTTCGACCGGCGCATCCTCATCGAATAGATAGGTCACGTCTGTCTTACCACCCGCGGCTGCGGCGACGACCGCTTCTGCCAGTTCAATTCCACCCGCGCCGCCGTGTGCAAAAACGCTGCTCTTGACGGCAGATACGGCGCCAGCGGCCTCGGCCCGTCGCTTAACAATGGCGAACTCGCCGTCTGTGTCGCTGGGGAATTCGTTGATCGCCACGACGACTGGGAACCCGAAGCCCCGGATCATGCCGGTCAGATGCTCAAGGTTTGCGCAGCCCTTTTCGACGGCGGCCTCGTTTGTTGTATCAAGATCACGGAACTTTACGCCCCCGTGAGATTTGAGCGCACGAATAGTGGCGACGAGTACGACCGCACTGGGCTCCAGCCCGTTGGTCCTCGCTTTTATATCGACGAATTTTTCGAAGCCGAGGTCAGCACCGAAGCCTGCCTCGGTGAGGACGTAGTCCGAATAACCAAGGGCGAGCTTGTCGCCGATGACGGAACTACATCCGTGAGCGATGTTGCCGAAGGGGCCTGTGTGCACGATAACTGGCTGCCCTTCGGTGGTTTGTACCAGGTTCGGTACAATTGCATGGCGAAGCAGCGACATCAGAGAACCGACGGCTTCAACGTCGTCCGCCGTAACTGGCGTGCCATCGTTTGTAGTGGCAACCACAACCCGTTTCAGCCGGGCCCTAAGATCCTCAAGTTCTGAAGACAGCGCCAGTATCGCCATGATTTCCGATGCTGTGACGATGTCGAAGCCGGTCTCGCGGACCGGGGCGTTGTTGCTCCCGCCCACGCCCGTGACTATCGAGCGAAGCGCGCGATCCTCCATGTCACTGACGCGCCGCCAGGAGATGCCCTCCGGACTGAGGCCGGGAATCTTGTTACGCTGCACGACATTATCGGTTATCGCCGCGAGGAGGTTGTGGGCCGACGAGACCGCGTGGGCGTCGCCAGTGAAGTGGACATTCACCTCGTCCTGCGGCTCCACCAAGGCCACACCGCCCCCGGTGCCTCCGCCCTTGATCCCGAAGATCGGCCCAAGCGAAGGTTCCCTGAGCGTGGCGATGACGCTGTATCCCAGCTTCCCCAGCGCCTGCGTCAGACCCACGGTCGTGGTGGTCTTGCCCTCACCCGCTTTTGTGGGAGTGACGGCGGTGACGAGGATCATCTTGCCCTGTGGACTGCCACTCTTGATTGCGTCCAGTGAAATCTTCGCCTTGTACTTGCCATAGGGGAGCACCGCGTCGGGGTCAAGCCCCATCTGCGCTGCGATCTCGGTTATCGGTAGCATCAATCCTCCTTATCGGCCTGCAAGCCAAATTGTAGCACGCTGATCTGGAGGCCGAACCATCAATTTAGGTAGTCCTGAGGAGTGCGGAGGCATCATCGGTGCCGTCGCGCAGCCGGTGTGCACCGGTCTCTAGGCAAACTTCAAACCGCGATGGTCTGTAATCGCGTCGCACCGTGCGGGTGGATCACTGATTCCCATCTGCAACTACACCACCGCGGGTCTACATGGCCGATTAATGGTCGCGTGGCAAAGAAGATGCCTAAGGAGATGGCTCGCCGTACACTTCAATCTCTACCGCACCCGTGTTGCCTCCGGTTGATTCAACAACCTCGAATCGCAAGTGGCTCGTTGTGATCGAGGTCTCGAAGTAGTGGACGGAAGAAGCGCCGTCCAGGATAAATGGTCCTGTCACGGTCCCGTTGTCCGCTACCACCTGGAACGAGATGATCCGCGCCGAGGTCACCATAGACCGCGTCCAGAAGCCTAATCTCGTAACGAGCGTCTCTGCTGCCATCTCGATCTCTATCCAGGCGTCGTCCCCATCGCCGTCTGATGACCATTGAGTTGCGGGGTCGCCGTCGAACGCGCTATTGCCGCCCCACTTGCCTGAGTGCTGGGCCCCGCTAAAATTGCTACTGGTATCCACGAGGCGTGCGCCCCCTGAGAGCAATGCAAGGTTGCGCCCGGATGTCTCGCCAGCCGCATCCGGGTCTGCTGGGGCTGTGCGAAATGTGAGGTCTCCTGAGCGGTATACAGTGCCATCGGCGTCCATGCCTCCGAGTTGGTAGTGGTAGATGGTGTCAGGCTCGAGGCCAGCAAGTCGCGGCCCGTGGTCGCTGTGCCCGCCCCCGGCCATGTCCGTGTCGGTAGCCAGGTTACCGTAATCGTCGGTTGTGCCGTAGGCGACGGAGCACACTACGTCGATGGACGTGCGGGCTGTTATCGTCGCGGAGGTGGCGGAGATATTGATGGCGGTTGGGCCCCTATCGAGGATCGTTGATATGTCGGTGACGTCACTGGCCCCGCAGCCGCCTACTGTCACTCCAAGCACCAGTACCAACGGCATCAATCGGGTAGAGACTCTCATGATTCGATTGTATCGCAACTGCCAGCGTCTTCGCGGCAGAGACACATAACAGTTGGAACACAGGACTATTCGAAGTTGCGGAGTTTACGCTGGGTTATCAGCACGCCTGCCGCCACCAAGATCAGCGTAATCCCAAGGAACGCGGCGGTGGCCTGCCCCCCATAGAGTTCGATGGCTAGCCCGGCTGGCAGGATCCCCAACGGCATCAGCCCGAAGTTCATCATGAAGACACTCATCACGCGACCCCGGAACCGGTCTTCCACGACCTCCATGATGAGGGTCTGGTTCAGCGTGCGTCGCGTCGCGTCGCCGAGGCCAAGCAGCACCATAATCGCTACGGCAGCCATGTAAAAGGGGAACGCGGCAACCAAGACCAGGCCCAGGCCCGACATGAAGGATCCGGCTATTAGCATCACCCCACGCCGCCACTTGCCGATCGATGCGATAAACATCGCCCCTACGAGGGACCCCAGCCCCATGACGCTCACAAGTAGGCCCAAAGCCTCTGGACCTCGGTCATAGAGCTCGACTACGAACACTGGTATCAAGAATCGGAACGGCATTGCCAGCATGGTGGTAGCCAGCCCCATCATCAACAAGAGCAGCACCATCGGGCTCTTGACGATGTATCGCAGGCCGTCAGCGATATCGGAGCGCATGTTGGCCTTTTTTCCGACCGGGCTGGCTCCCTCGTATCGCACTAGCGATGTGAACACCACTGCGAAGAAACTGAGAGTGGCTATGACGTAGTAGACGCCATCCGGTCCGATCCCAGCGTAGATCCATCCAGCTACGGCGGGCGCGAGCAGCGTCGTGGCGCTCATGCCGGCGGCATTTAGGGCGAGGGCGTTAGTGACGTTGTCTTCACCAACGATCTGAGGGACGATCGCTTGCCTTGCTGGCATCATGAACGCCCACATGGCGCCCTGAAGCATGGAGGCGACGAAAAGATACTGCCAGATGATCACATCGATCGTGATTAGGATCGCGACGATGAGGGTGAGAATCAGTGAGATGAACTGTCCGCCCTGGATTATTCGACGTCGGTCCATGCGGTCCGCAAAAGCCCCACCGAAAAGAGATAACCCGAGTATGGGCAGCGCCGACCCGGCATTGACGATTCCGAGAAGGAAAGGCCTCTGTGTGATGTCGTATACCAAGTAGCCCCGGGCGATCATCTGCATGTTGATGCCGGCCATCAGGCAGACCATGCCGAGCCACAGGAACAGGAAATTCCGGTTCTTGAGGGAACTGAAGGCGTAGTGGATGCCGGATTCGCGGGGCAGGTGGGGAGCTTGGGACGAATCCTCAACCCTCGCCGGTGTAGCGTTGGAGGGCGCCTGGGACTGTGGTAAGGGCTGAGCGAGGTCCGAGGCCTCAGAAGCAGCAGACTCCGCATCGGAATTCATGGGGTCAGTGTATATCCGTGGTGATAGGCCACGCAAACGGATCGGGCATTCGTCTGTTAGTGGTTTCGGCTACTGCAGTCCCCGGATGCGCCGCTGGGTCACCAGTACGAAGACCGAAAAGAGCAGCAGGCTTGAGCCTACTACGGCCAGGACCGGCGCTGGCCCGACCATGTCGACCGCCACACCTGCCGGGAGGACTGCGAGAGGCGCCAAGCCAAAGGTCATCATGTAAATGCCCATGACGCGACCCCGATAGCGGTCGTCTAGCTGGCCCATGACGAGAATCTGGTTTAGTGACCATTGGCCGGCGTTTCCAAGCCCAAGGACCAGAAGCACTCCCACGGCGATGAAGTACACGGGCACGATTCCAGCCAACAGAAGCGCTGCTCCAGATGCGAGCCCGGACAGGATCAGCAGCAAGCCGCGTTTTCGCGTGGCGAATCCGGCGATAAAGAGGGTTCCAATCAGCGAGCCGATTCCCATGGCGCTCACCAGCAGGCCAAGAGCGCCAGCCTCACGATGATACACGTCCACTACGAGAACCGGCAGCAATCCTGCCAGAGGAGCCGAGAGCAGCACGAAGACCAGTACGATGCCCATCAGGACACGAATGGTCTCGTGACTCCAGACATACTGCAATCCATCCTTGACGTCGGATGCTACACCCCTCTTAGGCTTGTCCGTCGGCTCAGGCTTGTGGCGAATTGAGGTGGTCATCGCAACAGCGACAAATCCGAGAGCGGAAACCGTGAGATAGACGCCCTGGGGACCTACAAAGGCATAGAGCAGACCTGCGATGGCTGGCGCGATGAGCGCGGGTGCGCTCATGCCCGCTGATACGAGGGCAATCGCGTTGTCTGCACGCTCATGGCCGACGAGGCGTGGCAGCAGGGCCTGGCGGGCTGGACCCATGAACGACCATACCAGGCCCTGGACAATGCCAGCCACCAGCAAGTATTGCCAGTGGAGACTGTTCGTGGCGATGGCCAATGTGATCAGTATGGCGACCAGAGTCGTCGCGATCTGGCCCCCTTGGATGAGGCGTTTCTGGTTGACGCGATCGGCGATTGCACCACCGAAAGGGGCCAATATAAGCAGCGGAAGGGCCATGCCGGCGCCTACCAGGCCCAGAAGTTTGGCCGACCCTGTCATCTCATATACCAGGTAGCCCTGAGCGATTCCCTGCATTTGCAAGGCGGCGATCATGATGACCGTGCCTAGCCAGAGGCGGCGAAAGTCAGGGACGGAGAGGGAGACGAAGGTCTGGCGCCAGCGGCTCTTGGGGCGGGGTGCCCGAGATGCACGCTCTTCGCGAGGAATGGCTGCCTCGATATCGGAGCCTCGCATCTCCCTCGTCCCTTGCAAGATGCTTTCTGGCACGCGGTGTGCGCCGGACATCGCACCTGAATCAGGATTCATGAATCTGAGGGTACGCCAGCGGGAGCCATAAAACAAGAACCATTAGGGTCAATTAATAGGTAATTCGTACTAGTCTGTCTGACTCAACATCACCAGGGGGTATGATTCTAGAATCATACTTCCACAAGCGACTAGAGCGACCTCAACCGACTCGCTTGGCAATGCCATCGGTGGTCCGATGCAACACCCAGTCATATTTGTGTGGAGACAGCTTTCTACCGGCGAGGGCGGGATCGTCCGCGTCGTACCTTTTGGCCTTGTAGACGAGGTTTGTGAGGCCATACCTTCCCATGTTCTCGTAGAAGGGGCTGATAAATTGCCAGACGATTTTGCCTGCCTGAGTGACCTCGAATATCCGTCCAGAGCCCGATTCGCAGATTACGGTGTTCCCGTTGGGCATCCTCTGGGCGCTCGAGCAGATATGAGACCAGAAACCGGTAGGCGGCTCAGCCTCATATGACCATTCGATTTCATCGGTCCGGGGATTTACCTCCAGCACCCTCGAGTAGCCTTCGGCAGATACGGTTGTCCGCAATTCGTGGGGCGGCAGGCGGTGGTAGCCGTTGTCCATTACCAGGATGTTGCCAGAGTCGAGTACGGTGGGGTTGTGCTGGTGGCCAAGTTGCCACTTCCCCCAACGCCATTTGATCTCCCCTGACGTTCTGTCCACTATGACCAGGTTGTTGAGGTGTCTAAAGCTCCCGACTACATCTCCGTCGGGCGTCGTATCTATGCCGTTCACGTAGCCCCAGATGCTCCGAGGGCACAGGGCACAGGGCACGTCCACCTCCGGGTCCATGTGCTCGTAGCCCAGCCACTCCCAGACCGTATCTCCATCCGGAGTGACCTCGCGGTAGGCATTGCCCCACATGCCCGACTCGTGTTCTGTACCAGGGACCCCGCCGCGGACTGCGCTGGCGGTTTTCTTGGGGATCAAGACGTGTCTGTTGAGCAGAGTGTTGCCAGAGGCCAGCCGCTTGAAGTCGTGGTGCATGTACTCGTCCTCGTGTCGCCATACGACATTCCCGTCCCAGTCAATTTCGTGGAGTTCGCCACCGCCGGTGCCGAGGAATGTCGTCGGCTCCTTCCCAGTCTTGCTCAGAACAAGAAGGTTACCGTTGGGGAGGAGGGTCAATCCGGAGCCGGGAGTACTGTCCAGTCCCCATCGGTGACAGATGCGGCCTTCCATGTCTATGAGCCATGCGTCGGTCCCGCCGTGGGGGGCGAACAACGTGTAGCCGCCATATGCCTGAGTCGGGTCGAATCGGGTAACCGAGTCATCAGGGGCTTTCGTCATGTACATCGCCGGTCCTCCAGAGTGCAATAGCTAGGGATATCCCCGACTTATGTGGCACTGATCACGCGGAAGCGAGCTTTTCCAAAATACAATAAAAAGGGGCCCGGGCTGCGAGCGACGCTCACCCGCCGAAGCGGTAGGTGCTCGCAGATGTTCAACCCGGGCCCGATTTAGCGGGATAAGGGACGTGTCGGGGACCTATCCTAGATGATAGCATATAGCCTGCCCACTAGATGAATACCCTGCGCCAAACGCCTCTAGAGGAGCTTCAAGGAAATCTATGGGAAACACCTTCGGACACATGTTTCGGATAACAACCTGGGGGGAGTCCCACGGTGATGCCGTTGGGGTGGTCATCGACGGCTGCCCGCCAGGTCTCGAGTTGAGACTGGATGACATCCAGCCCGAGTTGGACCGTCGTAAGCCTGGTCAGAGCAGGATCACCACACAGCGGCACGAGTCCGATCGGGCCGAAATCCTGTCCGGCGTGTTCGAAGGCGCTACTCTGGGCACACCAATAATGATCGGGGTCTGGAATGAGGACGCTCGTGGCAAAGACTATGAGCACATGCGGACCAAGTTCCGCCCCTCCCACGCAGACTACTCGTACACGGCCAAGTACGGACTACGCAATTGGAAAGGGGGCGGTCGCGCCAGCGCCAGGGAGACCATCGGTCGGGTCGCGGCGGCGGCTGTTGCAAAGAAGGTCCTTGCACAGCAGTTTGGCATGGAAGTCGTCGGATATGTAAAACAGGTTGCTGTACTGCAAGCGGAGGTTGATCCTGATACGGTCACCCTGGCTGAGGTGGAGTCAAACATCGTGCGCTGTCCGGACCAGGATATCGCAGTCCGCATGATTGAGAGTATCGACGAGGCGCGCAAGGACGGGGATACGCTGGGCGGCGTCGTGGAGGCGGTGGCCCGTGGTGTTCCTGCAGGCCTTGGAGAGCCGGTCTTTGACAAACTCGAGGCCGATCTTGGCAAGGCCGTCCTGTCACTACCGGCATGCAAAGGCTTCGAGGTCGGCTCAGGGTTCGGCGGCATCACCATGACCGGTTCGCAACATAACGATGCGTACTACAACGAGGGAGGACGAGTGCGGACTCGCACCAACCACTCCGGCGGCATCCAGGGCGGCATCTCAATCGGTGAAAATATCTTGATACGCGCGGCTTTCAAACCGGTTGCCACGATCATGAAGTCCCAGGAGACAATCGACGTGGAAGGCAACCCCACTACCCTGGAGGGCAGGGGGCGTCACGATCCGTGTGTACTGCCCAGAGCGGTGCCAATGGTCGAGGCGATGATGTCGCTGGTTCTGGTGGACCACGCCCTCAGGCAGCGGGGCCAGCGGGGCGAGGCCTAGCAGGCCTCGGAC
>JASLXL010000108.1 GCA_030740335.1 SAR202 cluster bacterium
AATTCGATGACTCTGTTGAGGTCTTGAAGCGCCAGCAAAGTTTCGCCTAAGGTGTCGTAAATTACCGCTCGTTGATAGAACGCGCCTGCAACGTGAAGCGATAGTTCGATGACCCTGTTGATGTCTTGGAGGGCCCGCAAACTTTGGCCGAGGCCTCGGTAAGCAACCCCTCGCCTAAAGAACGCCGCAGCGTTATCAGGATCTTGTGTGATGGCCTTGCTCGAGTCCTCGATAGCTTTGTAGTATTCCTCGTATTCGACCTGCTTGTCGTTCATAACAGTGCGATCTCCTTAGCGGTTATTACTCTGAAAGTGTTAAACAATGTCAAGAGACGTTAAATTTCATGTTGTATTTGACGCCCAGCTCCACCAGGCCCTGGGCGATTTTCTGGAGTATTTCCTTGTTGTGTACTTCACTCTTGATGATGATGGCCACGTCGATGAGGAACTGCTTCGTTACGGCGTTGGAGAGTAGCTCCCTCTCTCCCTTTACGCCCTTATCCACCATGGCTATGGCGTCGCTGGGCCGGGTGATCTCCAGGTTCATGAGCTCACTCACTCCTCGCTCCCACAGGCTCCGGTACGCCGAGATCTGCCCCTGGATAGTGTCCACCATCGCGTCCTCTCGCAACTCAGCGGTCTCCTCTGCTACTCTGGCCAGCGCCCGCTGTTCCAATGCATCCCTCTCCTCCTCCCACCCGTACCTCTCACTCCACGTGAAGATCAGCGCAGCTGAGGCCTTGCGCCCTGTTTGCGACGATATCTGCCTGGCGATGTCTCTGAAACTTTGACCCTGCATATGTAGCTCCTTCGCTGCGGCGATGGTTTCCATGGAATAATGCTTACTCACAGTGTCTCCCTTATTTCGTGACCGCCTATGTATGTCACCACGTGCTCTTGATCTCCGCCTCCACTACCACCGGTACCTCTTTCAGGTACTCTTCCATCGCCTCTCTCATGCACTTTGCCAGCCACTCCTCGGCCTCACGGGCCTTCTCTGCAGGAGCCTCGACGACAATCTCATCGTGGATAGCTAGGACAGGGAAGGCATCTATGTCGTCGCGGGACTCCCACATCATGGCCAACGCCAACTTGAGGCCGTCCGCTCCAGTCCCTTGTAGGGGAGAGTTCAGCCTGGCGGTGTAATAGCGGTCGCCATCCAGAATGCGTCGCCTTCCCAGCACCGTCCTGGTCTCTGCCTTACGCCCCTGTAGCTGCTGCCAGTTGCGGATTCCTGGATACGCCTTAAAGTATTGCTCTCGAATGCCAACTGCCTCGCCCTCATCCAGCTCTACCCTAAAGCTGGTCTGGGCATACTTCCCCAGAGTTCTTCCCCCCATGCCGAAGATCAGGCCGAAGTTGACGGCCTTTGCCAGCTGGCGCTCATCCGGTGTCACACCGTCCGTCTCTTCTTTGCCAAGCAGGTAGGTTGCCGTGGTCGCATGTAGGTCTTTGCCTTCGATGAAAGCCTGCTTCATCCTGGCATCCGGGGCCATCTCGGCCGCTACGCGAAGCTCTATTTGGCTGTAGTCGGCCTTGACGAAGACATGCCCGGGCCCAGGGCGGAAACAGGCCCGGTACGCTGGGTCTCTCGGAAGATTCTGCAAATTGGGCCCGGCACACGCCATCCGTCCAGTGGCTGCACCGATCTGTCGCCAGTTGGGATGGATCCGCCCGGTGACGGGGTGGACGAAACGTAGCCATTTCCGGCCATAAGTGCCCACTTTCTTTCTCGCCTCGCGGTAGTCCAGCAAGATTTGGACAATAGCGTGCTGATCTTGAGCAGACTCGAGCGTCTCTTGGCGGGTGTTCTCAACCTTTAGGCCCAGCGTCCAAAGGACATTTAGCACTTGCTTTGCGGAGTTCCAATTAACCTCCGGCAAGACCTCGCCGCCAGACTCTTGGGCCATCTGAGTAAGCTCTTGGCCTAGAGACGAAGCCCTCTCAGTAGCTATATCAACTAGCTCTCGCCACTGCTTGTAATCAAAGCCAACGCCCCTTGACTCCATCCACGAGATAGCTCCGACGAGCCGGTTCTCGAGGTCAACTGTTCGCGCAAGGCCCAACTCTTCGACCTCCTCCGAGAGCCTGTCATATAGCGGCAGCAGTACGGCTGCGTCAGTTGCCGCGTACTCTATCTGGCCCTTGGTTAGCCGCTCAGCGGCCCATTCGGAGGTCTGTTCGTCCTTCTCTAACTCAATGTCCAGGTACTCCCTGGCGAGGTCTTGAAGACCGCGGCCGTACAAACGATTGTGTAGGACCTGGTCGGCCAGCATCGTGTCGAACAGCGGCTCCGGCACGACTCCACCCTTGTTATTGCTGAGGAAGTTGGCCTCGAATTTCGCGTTCTGAATGACCTTGACCGGTCCGCCCCTAAGTACGGGAGCAAACGTCTCAAGCGGGACGCGATAGAGGTCAAAGACGTAGGCGGTGGTCCTGGTGGCAGCCTGTAGTAACCGCGGCTTGTCCAAGAAGTAGTCCAGCCCAGTGCTCTCGATGTCAAAACCTATTACCCGTTCATTAAGCAGCTCACCCACAACCCGTTGCGCCTGTCCAGCTTCGGTTATGTAACAGACGCTAGGGGCTACAAAGGAGACGGAATTCTGTGCACTCTGTGTACTTTGTGTACGGGCCGGGGAAGTTGAATTTTCGCTATTACCATCAGTGGACTCAACGGAGCTACTTGAATTCCCATCAGATGATGGCTCAACGGGTGGCTGCTCAGCGACGGTGGGAACCTCGCTGTTCTTATCAGACCATTCGGCCATATCGTCTGTTTTTTCATCCTCAGCCCCGTACACGTTGTACACTTTGTACGCGGAATCGGGGTTTCCTCCCGGGCCGTCGTCATCTCCGCCTTCCAGTGCGAGCGGGTTGACCTTGTAACGTGGGGACGGCTGTCGGCCTCTGCGATCAGCTTCTACCGTTGTTATCATTCGGATGTAGTTCATGTCCTCGAGAGTCTGAAGCACCTCGGACAACTCCCCAACATTGCGAAAACGTCGCCGCACATGCTGCCAAAGGTCTCGTTGTGTGAAGGATGTAGGCGACTTGCCTACCCGCACCAGTTTCACGGTGGCTTCCCAGGTCTCTCGCGCCTCCGCGACCCGCCCGTCGACACCCATAAGACCGAAAGCCACGAGCGCATGTTCGGTGTAGTATCGGCCCAGTGCGATTGCAGATCTAAGGGTCTCCGCGTCGATCGGCTTTTCCCAGGGCCGCTTGGCCGAATAGTCCTCAATGAGATGCAAGATACCGGCGAGCCGAAGCACGGCGCCCGATAGTTTAAGTACCCAGTCTCGTATGTCGCGCAGCGCACCACCTGGGCGAAGCCGTACTTCCAATTCTTGACGATACGCGTCGAACAGACCCTCGGCCCCCGCCGACAACTTCAGGAGATGTGGTTCGTCATCGGTCTCGCGTCCCAGCGCCGCGATAGACCGTATGACTTCTCGGTATCGCTGCCGTGCACCTTCTGACACAGGATGTGGTTTGAGTTTCCGATATCCCACCCAGCTCTTCGGCACGGCATACAGGAACCTAGCCAATAACCCCCGCCCACGGAATGCCGGCGTGTCTGCAAGGCTGCGGATGACGTCCGGCTGGACGGTCAGGCCAACGGTCAACAAAGGCTTCGAGATGTGTTCAGCTTTCCGACCCTTGCGGTCGACATAGATCGGATCCCCTGAGTACGATTTCAAGTGAATATCGATCGCCAACTGCCCATTGTGGTAGCGGCCGGCTAGTATCGGGAATACCCCACCTTCCGTAGAAAACTGAGCCATGATGCCATCGTTGTCCGCCAAAAGACTCGCAAGTGCTTCGGGTGTGATGTCATCGCAAAGAACCCTTGGAGACTCGGGAATAGATTTAGTGGCCAGGTCTTCGGCAAGACTCGTCGCCTGTTCCATAAGGTCCTTTCGATCCGCATCGCTTTTCTTGCGGTCGACGATCTCCTTCTTCAGGAGTTTCAGCCGCTCTTCTAAAATCTCGCGCTCGACCTCTGCTTTCGCTATAACAGGAGCCGCGGCGTCCGCCAGTTCTCTCTGCAGGTCTTCAAGTGGAGCGGTTACCTCACGGTGAACCGGGGATTTCCTTTCCCCACTGTCGGCGGCTACCGTATAGTAGGCGCTGGTTGGCTCATGCCAGTCTGGGGCGCCCCTCACGCTCACGCGACCCGCGGACGCGGCGGAACTTGCTGCCAGCGCAAGGTTGGCCGGTAGGTCGACCGGCACCTGGTAGGCTTCGGCAACCTCCTCTACGTAGGGCCTCATGCCCATCGGGAGGCTCGTTGAAGGAAATTCTGGGCCATGCGCCCGGGTAAACGGCTCCGGCTCCTGCCAGTCCTCGGGAGACGGGCCGTACGTCTCCGTCAGATAGGCGACAGCATCCTTGCGGCTCTCGATAAAGACGTCCCCAATTTTCCCCGCGTCAAGTAGCCAGTCTCCGGCGTTCCCCTTCGAGTTACATTTTCGGCACAGCCAGAAGCCTCGGCCCGGCCATACGACCAGGCTCGCGCCGGACTCACTCGAATGCTGGGTAGTGTGGCCTCCAACGTAAGCGGCGTTGCCGTCGGGATCGTGTCCCTGCTGCTTCAACGGGACTCCCGTCGCCCTGATCAGCTCATGGAGGGGAACGTGTAGCCAACGGGTCATAGCGGATCCTCACGCTGACCCGTTGCAGACTGTGCCTGACTCCAATTGCAGACTGCCTCTACCCCGCCTCGCTTACCGATAAGTGACAAGCCAGCCCGGATTTCTTGTACTTGGTCACTGGTCATCTCTAGCCCTCCCAGCGACTGCTCCCGTACCTGTGCTGCGCCGCTTTCTCTGGCGATTTCGGCCAGCACATCGACGATGCTCAACAGAGCACGCTCGCTAGCCTGGTCGGCGACAACTTGTCGCGCAGCTCGGTTCCGCTCTTGGCCGGTGACTGCGGGCCGTCTTTCCTCAGGCACTGCCGCACTCCTCAGACTCAGGTACGAGGAGCGTGAGCAGCCTTTCGAGACGCTCAAATTCAAGGCGATCCATGAGCATCACAATTTCGTCTTCATCCGATTCGTATCGGCTTCTGGCCTCGTCGAGGACAGCCGATTTGAAGAGACGTAGGGCGTCCTCATCACGGGTGGTCGCCACGATGACTCCCCTACCCAAGGTAGGGTCGGGGTACTGCAGAGTCAGATAAGGTTTCATGTGCTAATAAGAATCCCCCTCATATACATATAGCGATCCCAGAGGAGCAATTCCGACAAAAAGAAACGGACCTACCATCTGGTAGGTCCGTTCCCTAAAACATTATTTGCTTGAGTCTGTGCTACGGCTCTCGCTTTAGAATCCTCTTTCGGGCCCGCTCGAAGGCCCTGGTCACCCTGCCATAGTCGTGGCAAAGGTATTCGGTCATGCTGTCGCTACGCTTCCCGTCGAGGTTGTAGCCGCTGCGGAAGCCATCCCACACGCGTATGACCGCGTTGCGCTCTGCCGGGCTGAGGCTGTCTAAGTCGATGGCTTTCGGGAACTCAGATTCCAACTCTAACGCCACCACTTCAGCCTCGGCCCCTGGCGAAGATTCTGGATAATGTTCCTTCGTAATCTTGCCGGTTAACGCCTGAAAGTTGGGTTCTACGATACGGTCTGAGTTCCCATCCCACGGCACCCGGCTCTCGTTACGATCCTGCCCTTCACCGAGCGGACCATACGCTTCACGCCGTACCACGTGCCGGATAACACGGGCGAGTGTGTCGTAGACTCCAGAGATCCGCATGCCATTCAGCTTACCTTTTAAACCACGCACACCCGTTTCAACCAATTCGTCAACTTCTAGT
>JASLXL010000109.1 GCA_030740335.1 SAR202 cluster bacterium
CTGACGTAGTCATATCGGTGCTGAGCATCGTTGGGGTTGGTCTGCCCCCAGCGTTAAGCGCCTTGGGTCTATTCTTGCTACTCTCTCAGATATGCCTCAAGGTGGCTCCAGAACGACTCTTGGTGCCTGCGCCGTCGACCCACGAGACGATCAAAATGGGCTTTTCGACACTCAGCGTGCGTGGTCCGCCCCGAAGTAGCGAACCAGTAGTAGCTCCCCTCGTGCCCCGGCGAACTGCCAACGGCTCCCACCACCGTCTGGATAGTCCAATTTGGACTATCCCAATACTGACTCTATCCTAAGAAAGACAGATAGCACCGGTCGGAATACGCCGCGTGGATAAATCCATATTCTCAAGGGACTATGGCCTGTTCTTGCGTCTCCTTCGGGACACAAGGGAGCGTTATGGCCCAACGCAGGCGGATGTTGCGAACCGTGTGGGCCAAACGCAATCGTTGCATAAGCAAGTGTGAACGGGGCGAGCGACGCCTAGACTTCGTTGAGGTGCGACCTTTTTGCACGGTGATAGGTATTTCACTGGCGGAGTTCGCCGTCGAATGTGAGAAGACGCTTGAGGGAGACTGAGTGTCATTTCGAGACCGGTTACGTGAGATTCTGGAGGCAGAGGAACTCGAAACCGTCGGTACAGCTTTGGGGGTTCACGCCGTAGGACCCGCAACAGCTACTCGGTTGTCACAGTAAGAGACTGGATTCTTGCTTCGGCGCCATTCACCGGTCCCACACCGGTTGAAAAGGCTCTCCGTCGGACTTCTGCCCAGCTTCCCAATGAGCTATTCCCACCTGCTGTAGCGAATTTGGTGCGGTTCAGTTTTCTTATCGAACTGACGAATCTGAAAATTGGGTTGACCAAGATGAAGACCCGCTGGCTGCCGGGCAAAATTCTCATGCCCCAGCCCCAACTCTTTCGAGCCTGTCGTGGGAACATTCGAGCCGGGAAACGATCTGCGCGCGGCTACATTCGATGAGTGCCTTTACTTATTCACAAAGGCTTGTGATCTACTGTGCGAGAACGTCAGAGATGATCCGGCCCTGGTTGATTTGATCCGGTCTCATCTCTTTGAACAGCGCCAGGTGATCAATGTTTGATGCTGTACTGAATTTGGCCAAGCCTGTTCCTCACACGGGATGATATCTAGGTTGAGCGAAACATATCATGGCGGCAACCGCGCGTTAGCAGCGTTCGCGCGGTCTCGTCGGTTCCACGTTTGCGCGACCGAGGCGTCTCAGCAACCTGTATGACTAGATGCGACAGGTGGCAGCAGAGATTGATGTACGGGATACCAACGCGTCTCTGCCCTGGCGCTGTGACTCCAATCCTCGGCGCGGTGTATAATCGCTCCCATACCCCGGCTGGAGCGGCGCGATGGCGGCCGACAAGACCATGTCCATGCTTGAGGATGCGCCCCTGCTTATCCTAATGGACGGCCACGCCATGGCGCACCGAGCCTTTCACGCCATCCAGCAGCCCATGAACGTCCGCAGGACGGGCGAGGAGATCGGCGCCGTCTACGGGTTCATCAACACGTTCCTGCGCGTGCTTGCGGACCTGCGTCCGACCCACTGCGCCATCGCCTTCGACCTGTCGGCCCCGACGTTCAGGCACTTGGAGTACGACCAGTACAAGGCCCAGCGGCCGCCGACGCCCCCCGAGCTTCCGCCGCAGATCGACCACGTGCGGCGGCTCATGGATTTGTTTGGCGTGCCCATCTTCGATCAGAAGGGTTACGAGGCGGACGACGTGCTGGGCACCCTCTGCCGCCAGGCGGAAGAGCGGCAGATCGAGACGATCGTCCTCACCGGCGACACCGACGAGCTGCAGCTTGTCTCGCTCTGGGTGCGTGTCCTGCTGAGCTATAGCGTCCAGCGGAGCACCCTCTACGACATCGCGAAGGTGCGTGAGAGATACGGCGGGCTGGGACCGGAGGCCGTCGCCGACATCAAGGCCCTCCAGGGCGATACCTCCGACAACATCCCCGGCGTGCCGGCCGTAGGGGCCAAGACCGC
>JASLXL010000110.1 GCA_030740335.1 SAR202 cluster bacterium
GTTTCGGCGACATGGCGTCCTACGTACCCGCCATCGAGACTGGGCTGTCGAGCGACCCTGCCATGAACTGGCGCGTGCCGTCGCTGGACGGCGTGTCGATCGTCTCGTTCTCCGACGCCCATTCGCTGCCTAAGTTGGGCCGAGAGTTGACCGTGTTCCTGGGCGAGCCGAACTACAACGGCCTGCTGGACTCGCTCCGGAGCGAAGAAATCCAGTACCCGCTGGAGATGTTCCTGGAGGAAGGCAAGTACCACCACGCCGGGCACCGCAAGTGCGGTCTTCGCCTGTCTCCACAGGAGGCCGTCGCCACAGGTGAGTGCTGCCCTCAATGCGGTAGAAAGCTGACATCGGGGGTGATGCAACGGATCGAAGGACTGGCGGAGCGCATCGTATCAACAAGCATAGGCGACGACGGACTCATCCACGGGGACGATGGTCGCCCCCCTTTCCGGACGATGATTGCACTACGACAGATCATCGCCGAGTCCCTCGGTCGTGGTATCGAAACGAAAGCGGTCGCAAGTGCGTACCACAAGCTGGTAGAGGAACTGCTCGGCGAACTACAGGTTCTCACGAAGGTCCCGGCATCGGCCATCGAATCCATTGCGGGCGAGCGGGTAGCGGAAGGCGTGGTCAGGGCCAGAATGGAAAACGTAACCATTTCGCCCGGCTTCGACGGAGAGTACGGTCACGTGAGAATATGGCCTGATTAATATTTAGCCTTTATATAAGACTTGCACTAGAATATAATCTAGTCTAATTCTCACTGAGGAGTACGCCATGATCTCCATTAGTGAGCAACGAGACACAGCCGTAGGCGTGATCGCCGCCCTAAGTTTCCTGGTGAGCCTCATCGGCGTCGGAGCCAATATCGAAGGACTGGCCGCGTCTGGTGGGCTTGCCTTCGTCGGGCCACGGTGGGCACAGTCTGGGCGGCCAAGCGAGCGTAGCTCACCACAGTACCCCTCTAGTGATGCTCTCTCATGTAGTGTATGAGCTCCATCATCGCTTTGCAGTCGATCTCGTTGTATTGGACGATCTCCTGCATTAGCCCAATTTCGTGAGCAGGCCCGCCGGTCATTTTGGCCTCTTGCTCACACCACATCCCGCCGATCATCGCCCCCAGGCCACCCATCGATCCCTCTTCCCATACCGTATCGACCATGCCCCTTGCATGCATCACCTGCGTGACCGCCTTCAATCCCAAACCGGGCGCACCCTCAACCCGCACACCCTCAGCTCGCATCACCCGCTTCAGGAAGTCGAACCAGCCCAACTCTGGCCACTGGTTGTCCGGATGGCGCACGACAGCCGAGTTGTAGGATGTCTCGAGAAAAGATGTCTCCGCCGGCGACCAGTGGAACACCATCGGCTGCCTCACACCGGGAGCAAGACGCCTTCGTACAGCCTCCATGTGGGCCAGCCAATCCTCTATGATCGACACCTCGGCTTCCTCGGTGAACCTATCTACGGTGAAACTCGAAAAACTCCACTCGCCATCCTCGACATGTCCACAGCCAATCGTAAAAATCAGAGTCTGTCCGCCCTTCAACGGCATGCGTGAGAAGTCGTCGTTGATGTCACTGACCGTCTCAAAGTCCACGTAAAAAGCCAGACCCGGCGCTCGCCAGTCTTCGTCGCCGTTGCCTAGACGTTCAGGGGTAACCACGCTGCCACCACTAGAAGCCGCCAGCAGGGGTTCCTGTACTCCTTCGCCCTGGGCAACGGAGCCTGTAGGCCAATGGCCATCTAGAACCTCCTTGGTGATCTGAAGTTTTGCTGAGTGCCAGGGGTAGTCCCTGGCATTGCGCATGTTGGGCTGAAGTTCGGGCACGGTCGGCGTTGGCGAAACCACCCAATCCGATCCCTCTGTTCGTACACGCCGCTGCCAGGCCACCGCCTCATCCGCTATTTCGTATGCCGACTTACCTCGTCTGGGAATCTCGTCGGGCGCGATCATCCCAAGCCTCTCCATGCACCCGGTCCCACGCTCCGTCTCGCCACTCTGACGCCACTGCCAGGACCGGCCAAGCAGGTATGCAACCGAGGGCAAAAATCCCTGCAGACGACCCAAGGCGTTGTTGTATACGGCAAGCTGGACCCGGTAAGCCTTGACCGAGTCGCCCGCCAACATATGGCCATCCTGACGCAGGCGCAGCGTCGTGAATTTGGCATCGACTATCCGGTAATGCCGTCCAGAGAAACCGAGGTCCGGAGCGTCCAGACACGCCTCTTCGTCCGATATGGTAGATGGAAACAGCTCATGCAGTACGTCAGAACGCACCAGTAGGTCCGGCATGCCATATGTGCGACGCTCGGCGTCTCGCAGCACGCCCTGGTAGATGATCGGCTCACCTTGCGCCATCGCCTCAAAGGTCTCCTCGGCCTTTGCCAGGTCACGAGCATCGCCTCGTTTGCTACCCACCGTCAGCACCGACATTAGCGTGCGAATGTGGGATATTACTGCCGCCTCAAATGCGTGGCCTTGGCGAAAGATATAGTCGGTGAAGTCGGTGCGCTGATCGTAGCCAGATAGCTCCCTATCACTCAAATACCCGCGGTCGGCCCCGTACCTTTCAAGCCAATCGATGACGAGATCGCCGATGGAGTACGCCCGAGTACCGGTCGCACCGATCCAATCACTCCAGGCGGCGGCACTCTCCGGGGCATGCAAATTCCCCGCGTCATCGTGAGTCAGCGCGTCAATCCCCAACGGGCCATCCTGCAAACAATCGTCGAATCTCCGACTGCCCGAAATCGTTCAGCGACGCGATGCGAAGTTGCGCAGCTTGCAACTCTGGACGATCGTGCACATCGGCGTTTACGGCGACACAAAACATGCCCGCCGCCACTGCAGAAGTTACGCCCACCGTAGAATCCTCGAACGCCACCACCTCGCCCGGAGGAAGATCAAATCGGTCCGCGGCAAGCAAGTAGGGTTCCGGAGACGGCTTCATCTCCGAGACATCGTCGCCGGTCAGGGTGAATGCGAAGAGATCGGCCATACCTATCATCCGTAGCACTAATTCAGCGTACTTGCGATCACCGGAAGTGACGAGGGCAAGTGGCACCGAGGCGTCACCAAGCCTCGCAAAAAGAGTCTCCACACCCTGCATCGTCGCGAGCTTCTCTTCCAGGAGCCGATCCCATAGTGGACCATAGATTTCCAGCAACTGTTGTGGATCTCCGAGACCGTAGAAATCCGCTACGTCGATCATGCCGCGCTCGGGAGTGATCCCGAAGTGTCGCGGGTGGTCCGGGGCAGGTTCCACTCCAAAGTGAAGCAGCATCTGACGCTCCGCCTCGTTGTGGATCGGCTCTGTGTCGACTAGCGTACCGTCGAGATCGAAACATGCTGCTCGGAAGCGGTCGGTCATTATGCGGGTAGCCAGTGGATCATCTCGCCCACCGCCTCCTCCCAGACCTGCTCGCGAGTCCGGCCACTGCGCTTGAGCATGTTGAACCCGTGCTCGGCGCCATCCAGTAGCTTCAGAACGGCCCCATCAACAGCATCAGTCGCTATTGATAACTCCTCGGGCGTGGCAAACTCGTCTCGGGTACCCGAACAAAACAGCGTCGGAATCTTGATGTTGGGGAAGTGCAGGTCCCGGCGCTGAGACCGGTTCCACGGCGGGTGCAACGGGTAGGCGAACAGCACCAACGCGTCAATCCCATCACTCTTAGCGGCCACCTGCGAGGCGATACGCCCACCCATCGACCTACCTCCCACTACCACGCGAACCCCGTCGTGCAGCACCTCCGCAAGCACAGCGGTCCACGTCGCCTCAAGAACGTCATTACGGTCGGGACGGCGCTTTCCAGCCTCCATGTATGGGAACTGGAACCC
>JASLXL010000111.1 GCA_030740335.1 SAR202 cluster bacterium
TGGCTGAGCTTTGAAATTTACCCTCATCGTCGGAGAAGATTCGTAAATTTACAACCTTCGTAACTATGTAACTCGAGTCCTCATCAGTGTCGTCCCTGGAGACCCCTAAAAGTACCAGCAAGCCAGGCCCTATGGCCCCGACAACCTCGCCGTCGATCGAGACCGACGCCTCTGAAACCCGCTGAATTAGAGCCCTCATCGTCGCAGGCCTGTCACCCTCGTCAATACGCTCAGGAGGCCTTGGACTCCTTCTTTGAGTCGCTCACAGTGTTGGAACTGGACTCGGACTTAGACTCCGTCTTGGACTCGCTCTTAGACTCCGTCTTGGTTTCTGATTTGGACTCCTCGGAGACCTTGGGCTCGGAGGCGGTCGCGCCCCCACCCTTACCGTAGTCATTGACGTAGAATCCAGTACCCTTGAACACGATTGGGACGGCGCGTATCATCCGCTGCGCCCCATTCATGCACTCCGGGCATGTAGCTGCAGGTTCCGAAGAAAAGCTCTGCTTGACCTCGAAAACATGATGACAGGTCTGGCACTCGTAGTCGTACCTAGGCACAAACCCCTCCGTCCCCAGAATGAAAATAGCAGCCACCCTCAGTGACTGCTAAATGAGTACATGTAAAAGTAGCACCACGCGCCGTGGAGTGTCAAGGCTAACCGGTACTAGCGAATTCCTCCGCGGCACGCTCCAGACCGCCCTTCCACGCGTCAGCGAGACGGTTCACCGGCACATCCAGCATCCCCGCGATCACCAGCGCCTCCCCACCGACCTCTCCGAGGAGTGCCACCGGCGCACTCTCCTCCGCGCATATACCCTCCACCGCTTCCCGATTAGCAGCAGGTACCGATATGACGATACGTGACTGCTCTTCGCCGAAGAGCGCCGCATCCCAACGTCCCGACACCTCCAAACTGCCCGAGAAACCGATCTCGCCGGCGATGCAGGACTCGGCCACGGCGACAGCCAATCCCCCGTCTGAGCAGTCATGAGCCGACGACACCAGCCCGCCGGCCACGGCACGCCGACAAGCACGCTGCACCGCTATCTCCAACTCCATGTCGATGCGCGGCTGACCCGCAACTAGATCGTGAACAATCTCCAGGTACTCGCTCCCCGACAGGGACTCGGGTGCGCCATCAGACTTCGTTGCACCGAGGAGCAGCACCACGTCGCCCTCGTCGCCAAATGCAATAGGAGCGTTCCGTGTCACATCGTCCATCAGCCCAAGGGCACCTATGACAGGCGTCGGATAGATCGCCTCGCCGCGCGTCTCGTTGTAAAGACTCACATTACCGCTGATGACTGGTGCGTCAAGGAGCTTGCTGGCCAGCGCAATCCCCACAATGCACTCCTCGAGCTGGTAGTAGGCCTCGGGCCGCTCCGGATTGCCAAAATTCAGACAGTCGGTCAGCGCGACCGGCTCCGCACCCACAACCGCGACATTGCGACACGCCTCTGCCACAGCGATCATCCCCCCGACATGCGGGTCCAGGAAGCAATATCGACCGTTGCCGTCAGTGCTCATCGCCAGGCCACGCTTCGACTCCTTGATCCGGAGCACTGCCGCATCACCACCGGGTCCGATCACAGTGTTAGTCATGACCTGGTGGTCGTACTGCCTGTAAACCGACTCCTTACTGGCGATATTCGGCGACGCCAATAGCCTCAACAGCACCGAATCCGCCGTTTCGTCGGGGAAAGGCAAACCGGCAAGATCGTACGCCTGCAGTGCGTCAAGCCCCTCCGGCTTCACCCCTTCCAGACGATAAAGTGGCGGGTCGACGAGAACATCCACCGGCAGGTCGCCCACGGCTTCTTCGCCATCGCTAATCACCGCTCTACCCGTGTCCGTGGCACGGCCGATGACCGTCGAGGTCAGCCCCCACTTGTCAAAGATCTCCTTGATAGGGTCGACATGCTTCTCATCGATCACAACGAGCATGCGCTCCTGTGACTCCGACAGCATCACCTCGTAGGGAGTCATTTCGGCATCACGACGCGGCACCAGCGACACGTCGATTGCCAGGCCGCTGCTGCCACTTGAGGCGGCTTCAAGCGCGGCAGAAGTGAGTCCGGCGGCGCCCAGATCCTGCATCCCTGTCAAGCGGCCCGTGGTTACGGCCGCCAAGCAGGCCTCAATAAGCACCTTCTCAAGGAACGGATTCGAGGCCTGCACGGTAGGCCGTAGCTCTCGTTCCTCCTCAAAAGTTCGCGACGCTAGGCCGGACGCGCCGTGGATACCGTC
The DNA here is from genome assembly GCA_030740335.1 of SAR202 cluster bacterium. Next base: position 2,251 of record JASLXL010000111.1, read on the forward strand.
ACGTCCCGTGTCCGCGCCCACCAGCATCAGCAACGACCCCGGCCCGCCCGTCGTGGCTCGAACCAGAGAGTCCTTCTCAAGGAGACCAACACACATGGCGTTGACCAACGGGTTACCGGAGTAGCTCTCCGAAAAACAGACCTCTCCTCCAACATCGGGGATACCAATGCAATTACCGTAGGCCGAAATGCCTGAGACAACCCCGTTGAACAGATAGCGATTACCAGGATCGGAGAGAGGGCCAAAGCGCAGCGAATTCATCAGCGCAATCGGCCTCGCGCCCATCGCTAGGATATCGCGCACAATGCCACCCACACCCGTGGCTGCCCCTTCATAGGGCTCTATCGCCGACGGATGGTTGTGGGACTCGATCTTAAAAACGACCGCAAGTCCTTCACCGATATCGACAACGCCGGCATTCTCCTCGCCGGGAGTGACCAGCAGCCTCGGACTCTTGGCGGTAAATAGTCTGAGTAGTGGCTTTGAGTGCTGGTAACCGCAGTGCTCACTCCAAAGCGACCCGAACAGCCCCAACTCCAACGCATTGGGCTCGCGCCCGATCCGGTCCACTATGGCCTCGTACTCGGCATCCGTGAGGGCCAGCTCATCCATCGCCTGCTTCAACGCGGTCATGGGAGCACCATGTCAGGAATCACAGTAGCCAGCAGCGACTCGAAGATAGCCCGGCCATCCACGCCGCCCACCAGCGACTCGCAACATCGCTCCGGGTGGGGCATCATTCCCATCACATTGCGGCCCTCGTTGATAATGCCAGCGATATTATTCAACGAACCGTTAGGGTTCGCCGCGTCGGTTATCTCACCGCTCTCGGAGCAGTACCGGAACAAGACGCGATCATCCCGTTCGAGTATAGCGATGGTGTCGGGATCGCCAAAATAGTTGCCCTCGCCGTGTGATATCGGTACACGCAACACCTGCCCCTCGGCGGCTGCGTTGGTGAATGGGGACGTTGAAGACTCTACTCGGAGATTCGTCCACTGGCATCGGAACTGCAGGTGGACATTTCGCATCAGCACTCCGGGGAGCAAGCCGGCCTCGCAGAGCACCTGGAATCCGTTGCAAATGCCGACCACTAACCCGCCTTCAGCGGCGAATTTCTCCACCGACCGCATCACAGGCGAAAAGCGTGCGAACGCACCACACCTCAGGTAGTCGCCGTACGAAAACCCGCCAGGGAGCACGATGCAGTCGTAGCCAGACAGGTCGGTGTCCTTGTGCCAGACGTACTCCACGGGCTGGTGGAACACATTCTGGAGGACGTGGTGGCAGTCAGTATCACTCCATGTCCCGGGGAAAACGACGACTCCGAATCTCATGGGAGATTTCCTTCCGCCCGAGGGGGAAGGTCCGAATGAGGGCTCCTGTCGCGCGCCATCACTCGACCGATCTCAGCAACTCCTGAACAATGCGACTGACGGCTCGACCATCGGCCTTGCCTTTGACATCCGGCATCAGCCGGCTCATCACCTTGCCCATGTCCCTCGGCCCTGACGCTCCAGTCTCCTTGACTACCGCGTGGACAAGAGTGGATATCTCATCTTCGGTGAGCTGGGTTGGCAGATACTCGCCAATGATGGCAAGTTGCGCCTCCTCCTTCTCCACCAGGTCGAGACGATTGCCTTCCTTGAATATTTCGATGGAGTCGCGACGCTGGAGAGCCTGCTTGCTCAGAACCGCAATCACTCCTTCGTCATCCAGTTCACCCTGGCTGGCGATCTCCTGATTGTGGATGGCTGAACGCAGAAAACGAATAACATCGCGGCGCGCGGTATCACCCGAGCGCATCGAATCCTTGAGGTCCTGTTGGAGCTTTTCCTGGAGTGTCATTTGTGTAGGTAAAACCAGCCTTTGGAGTATAGAATTGCCCCTCTCAGGGTGTCAAGGACGATCATGCCTCGACGACCCCTGCCTTCGACACGAACAGAGAGCCAAGCCCCGGCGCGTCCTGCCGTGCCCCGGCCAGGCCGAGCAGGTGCCACACCGTCGCCTGGAGCGCGGTCACAACCGGCTTGCCCGTGCGGCGCTCCATCTCATCAAGCACCGTCGCCGTTCTCATCCCGGTGCAAGACACGAAGATACCGTCAGCATCAGGACGATCGGCCTGGTCAACAACAATGTCCATTATCTCTTCTGGGGGCAGATCCTCGATGCCTTCGATCTTGTTGAGCCCTGTCATGGCCTCGACCTGAAACCCATTGTCCTCCAAGAAGTGACCCAGGTGCTCATTGAGGGCGTCGATGTGGGGAGACAGCACCGCAACTCGCTTCACTCCCATCTGCCGAAGAGCCACCACCATTGCAGTAGAAGTCGTCGTCGCCGGCAGACCGGTGGTCTGGGCCATCCGCTCTCCTATCTCGATGTCTCCGCCAACGCCCCTGACATAGCTGGCACTGGTGCATCCATACCCCGTGGAAGACACCCCTGAGGAAAGCAACTCCGCCGCGACCTGCGCAATATTGTGATTGAGTGCCAACTCAACGACCCGCTCCACAGTAATCCCTTCCAGCCCGGGCTCACTGTCTCCGGGCACCGGACCTGCCATGTGCAGCGACACGCCCTCAGGCACAAACCGCTGCGTCTCCGTCAGGTCCTCCGGGGTAACAACCCCCGGCCATACGATTCCTATTGCACAGCCTGCGATCATCACCGGCTCCTTTCGATCCACATTCCAGGGTCCAATCGAATGTTTCGACAAGCTCACCATGAACAGGATGAGCCTTTCCCCCGCTCACGCTCAGCCCGTCGAAGAACCTATTCCATCTCTAGAGCCGCACGGGGCTACCGTATAAACAGTCTGCGTTCCGTACTTGTCAGCACCTCGCAGCCGTCCTCAGTGACCACACTCGTCTCGCTGAAGGCCACACCGTACTCGCCCAACCGTCGGAACGCCACCGGATGGTGGAACACCATGCCAGGCTGCAGGACCGTGTGGTCCCCCAGAGTGATAAAAGCCGTACCGTCAGCCCAAGTCGGAGGGAAGTTGCAACCAACCGCATAGCCGAACACCCCGTGGAACACTAGGCCCGGCCCTGCGAGATCCATGCCCTCCCAGCCGGCCCTCGCAACCTCGTCGGACGTTATTCCAGGGCGTATTGCCTCAATAACTTTGTCCAGTGCGGACAGGCAGGCGCCCGCCATGCGAATAACCCCAGCGTCCGGATCACCAATAGAGATCGTCCGCATCGTCGGGGCAGTGTAGCGCTGGTAGCTCGCGCCCACTTCAATCAGAATACTGTCGCCCTTGCACAATGGCACCCGTTTGTGGGTCGAGTGGAGGATACCGGAGCGCCTCCCAGACGTAACAATAGGCGACAGAGCCATGTACTCGCTACCGCCCTGGATCAATGCAAAACTCGCAGCAGCCGCGATATCGTTGTCGGTCTTACCCTCTCCAGCGGCCTCGATCGCGGCCGCCGACCCAAGATCGGTGATCGCAGCAGCCTTTCTTAGGTGCGCAATCTCCGCCGACGACTTCAAGGTCCTTGCGGAGAGCACAAGCGCGGACCCATCTGCGAATCCGAGGCCTGACATCTGAGCGGCAAGAGAATCCTGGAATACCACGGTGACCCCGATACTCTGCTTCTCGATAGCGATCCCGGCCTTGTCTAGCCCCTTGTCACGGAGCAGCGAAGCCAGGTACTGCTCGTGCGTAACGCTTGCATCGAAGGTATGAACGTCGTCGATCCAGGTGTGCAGCAGCGCCGTCCCTGCCTCTGGCGGGTGGACGACCAGCGTTGGTTCGCCGTCCAACGGCAGGATAATACACTCGCCGCCGTACATCGAAAAGGACTGCAGGCCACAAAGATACAGGACATTGGAGGGCTCCTTCACCAGCAGTACATCCACCCGCGCGGCTCGCATCGCCTCGCGAACGCGCTCGACTCGCCCTCGATACTCCCCCACAGAAAATGCCAGCTCTTGACGAAGCCCGGACAAGATATCCAGGCTAACGGGGCCTCCGTCCAGACTGCTGTGCAGTGCTACCGGCATTGTCTCTTTCTCCTGTCCTGGTTTGCCTAGAGCTGCTCCGTTGCAACCCTGACGGCGGACACGCTGCGATCGCGCCCGAGTATCTCAAGAGTCTCGAACAGCGGCGGCGCCACCTTCAATCCGGTCGTGGCGATCCTGATGGAGCCCAGAAGCTGTCCAACCTTGATCCCCAGCTCCTCGGCCAAAGCGCGCAGAGCCGTCTCTATCGACTCCGTGTCGAATGACGGAAGATCCTGCAACACCGCTAGTGCCCGATCGAGGGCAACCTTCGTATCGGGAACATCCATGCGCTTCTGGACCAGATCCTCAACCTCGTATCGGACCTGATTTGCGAAGAAAAACCGCACGAGGGGCGCAGCGTCGGCCAGCGTCTTGAGGCGCTCCTTGACCAGTGGCGCTATCTTCACGACAACCGCGCGGTCCGGCGACCCGGGGATACCGTCAACCGGGTAGCGTCCCCAGTACTCCAGCAGCGCATCCGCCAGATCCTCGTCACTCATCTCGCGGATGTAGTGGCCGTTCATCCAGGCCAGCTTTTCAGCATCGAACAGTGCGCCAGATCGAGACACGCGCTCCAGCGAAAAAGTTTTCGTTAGTTCCGCAGACGACATGATCTCGGTCTTATCGTCAAGAGACCAGCCCAGGAGGGTCAGGAAGTTCACCAGGGACGGGG
>JASLXL010000112.1 GCA_030740335.1 SAR202 cluster bacterium
CAGCGGTCTGCCGACATCGACATGGGTACCGGGGAACCGGTAGGCATACACCCCACCTGGGATCATCGAAGCTAGTGCGTCGGTGATCTGGACCTCACCACCGGCCCCGGGTTGCGTCTGTCGGATCGCCTCGAAGATATCTGCGTCGAGGACGTAGCGTCCTATGATCGCAAGGTTGGAGGGAGCCTTGTCGAGGGGCGGCTTCTCCACCATCCCAGAGATTGTATAGACGAGATCTGCGATCTCCGCGGCATCTACTATTCCCAGGCTGGAGACCCGCTCATCCGGCACCTCTCGCACCGCAATGACCGGTCTACCGTGCTCGGCAAACAGTGTAACCATCGCTCCGGTGGTGCCCTCCTCACTCCAGATTACATCGTCAGGAAGCAGCACCGCGAAGGGCTCCTCGCGAATGGCGTCAGCAGCGCTCAGGATGGCGTCTCCGAGGCCGAGTTGGCGTTTCTGCTCGACGCAACTGAACTGTGCCAATTTTGGAATGGCGAGCATTCGCTCCAGTAATTTGGTATCACCCTTAGCCTCTATGCCCCTTTCGAGTTCAGGCAAATGCTCGAAGTAGGCGCGAACAGCGTCCTGGCCCTTTGAGACGACGAAAATAATGTGTTCGATGCCGGCCTCGACCGCCTCCAAGACTGCAAGATGGACTACGGGTGTGTCCAGCACGGGAAGCATCGGCTTGGGTACGGAGCGGGACGCGGGGAGCATCCGCGTGCCGAACCCGGCTACTGGAATGACTGATGTGCGGACCTTCATAAGAGTTCCTCGGTCAATAGAAAGAGCATCGGTGCCTAGTGGCTCCGCCCCCTGGGAGTGCACCACCCTCAGCCCCACTCAGCGCGCAGCGCCTAGGCCGGGGCCGTTTGGCCGGTGCGATATACGTTTCGCATGATGGGCTGGCCAATCGCAAGACTCAGCACGATTACAACGAATAGCGCCCCGGTGGTGATCAGTACCGGTGGCGCAGTGAATATGTCTGCCATGAAGCCGTAGCCGAGATTGGCGAATGCCATGATACCCCCGGCATGGAGAACATACAGGCTGGATATTCGAGCCCGTAGACGGTCGGGCGCCATCACTTGGACATAGGTGTTGGTCAATGCCATGAATGTGGCCTGGGACGCACCCATCGTTGCTGCGAAGATCAACGCGATCGGTATGGAGCCTGATACGGCCAGTAGAATTGGTGTAATGCCACTGGCGACCCCGGTGTAGAGAAGGAACTGTCCCTTGCGCTTCTCACTACGCACTCCTGCCAGCGCAGCCATTCCGACGAGGGAACCCGCCCCGTATCCCATCATCAGCAGGTTGAATATCGACGGATCATCGGTTCCAAGGCTATCCCGGGAAAAGCTCGGCATGATGGACTCGAAGGACATGACCAGTGCGCAGTGGAAGGCTACCATCAGCACGAACAGGGCCAAGGCCTGGTGACTGTAGATAAATACCAAGCTGTCCACGAGGCTACGGACGATGCCGTGATCCGGCTGTGTCTCCCCGCTCGACGCGGTCCGGACACCGGCGATTGCAACGGCGGCGAGTACCTGGAACGTGACGCTCAGCACCAGAACGGCGTTTATGCCTAGATGGTCGAAGGTCAGCAGCGGCGCGGCTACGATCAGTCCGAAAAACCGGGCCCCGTGACGTGATGCGCCCTGCAGAATGAGCGCGTTGAGGAGGTCCTCTTTTGGCACCTGGTTTGGTATGAGGGCGGACAGTGCAGGTTCTTGGATGGAGCGGGCGATGCCACCGACGAGCGCCAACACGGCTACGTGCCAGAGTTGCAATGTGCCGGTGATTGAGATGGCGGCGAGGGCCGCGGTCACCGCCCCGTTGAAGATAAATGAGATGATCACGACTCGCCGACGATCGAACATGTCGCCGAGGAGGCCGCCGATGGGCGACACGAATAGGAAGGGGATCATTGCCGCGAAGGTTACGATGCCCACCCAGCCGGAGCCGGATGACCGCTCGAACACGATCCACGAACTGGCGACCATGGTGGTCCACATCGCCGCGCTAGAGGCCATGCTCGCGAGCCAGGTGAAACGGAACTCTCGGTGGCGTAATGCGGCGAATTGCGGGAGGCTGCTGAGCCCGTTGGTGCTCAACACAATGCGCCGTGGGTCTGTGGTGTGTTAGTCGCTGAGTTCAAGGTGAAGCCCATTGTAGCACCACAGACAGGCACCCTATGAGTTCAACTTGGAGAGTCCCGATATGATCTGTGTATTCGTGAGAACGTTGAACACCTGAGGCACAATCTTGACCTTCGAGGAGCGGCTCCCGGAGCCGAGTATAACGTAGTCAAGAGCCATCAGCTTGTCGTCGGCATAGATTGGTACGTTGTGAGGCAGCGCAAAGGGTGTTACGCCGCCGATCATCATGCCTGTGATCTCCACGGTCTGCTCGGGTGAAGCGAATGATGCTTTAGGTACACCCATGAGCTTGCGCACGGTCTTGTTGACATCGAGCCGGGAGGTTCCCTTGACGATACATGTGGCGAACTGCACGGGTTCGCGTTTGGAGGCCACGACGATAGCGTTGCCACAATTGTCTACGGGGTATCCGTACTTCTCGCAGAATGCGGCCGTATCGGCAAAATCCGGATCGCACTCGATGATTTCGTATTCGACTCCGATGGCATCGAGGACTGTCACGACCTGGGTTGTGATATCAGCGTCAGTCTCCACGCTAGCTCCTATTTAAGTTACCTTGCCGAGGTGCGATAAGTGCGTTGGTAGGGGCGTGAGTTGGCGGACGCAGTTGCCGATCCGTGTAAAAAGAAGAAGGCAGACTAATTGGTCTGCCTTCTCTACTTGCTGTCGCCCTTGCGAGGGACTGGCCGCTGGTCGCTTACCGCTAAAAGATGGCGTTGGAGACCAGTACCTCACCGGGCTAATGTATCGGAAATAATACCATCGGAGCTAGCCGTCGCCACCACCACCACCACTGCGCTTGTCCTCTCGGGGCTTGGCTTCGTTGACCGTCAGGGGGCGGCCACTGAATTCCTTGCCATTGAGGGCCTCTATCGCGGCTTCGGCCTGGCTGTCGTCTGCCATCTCTACGAAACCAAAGCCCCTGGATCGGCCTGAAAACCTGTCCTGGATTACCCTGGCTGAGGATACCTCGCCAAATGGCGTGAATGTATTCTCTAGCTCTGTATCGTCTATCTCAAAAGGGAGATTGCCCACGTATATGTTCATGCGGCGCTCCTTGTCATCAGATTCTCCTCGTCCATAGCAAGCATCGCACGCGTCTTTGATTCACAATCTCTAACGCTGGAAGCGGGACGTGACTGCAACTTGGCGGGAGTCAGATGAATTGTATCACAATGACTGATATGCCCGCTGGATGGGCCTGAATTCGTCAAAGCCGGGGACCGCCCAGCGCTTCGGAAATCGGCTGGGCACGGCCCTCGGCATCCCCACCGGACCACCGGTAGGCGCGCGGGTATAGGCTGAGCGAACGGTCTTTCAGCGGAAGCTTGATAGGGACTGCGCCCAATCTGGCGGATTCCCGGGCTGCTATGGCAACTTCTAGCGCTTGTCGTAGATCGTGGCCAGAGACGGCAAGCTCACTTCCGGTCTCGATCGCGGCGATAAACGACCGTATGGAGCCGGTCAAATAGCCGAATTGGTTCCAGTCGTATGGAGCGTATTCGTGGTGGAGGCGCTTGCGGGTGCCGTCGTCCTCAAACCCACGGTACATCTCCGGGGGTCCCCAGTTCCATCGGACCAGGGAATCGGCGGTCCAGACATCTGCGCCCTGATATGGATTCGCCTCACTGAACACGCTACACTCCACCCCCGAGGTCAAGAGAAAGCGTCCGTTAACGCGCAGGCCATTATCGTTGCTGCTGTCGAGGATCTCTTTCGGAGTGGCCCATGCCATTACTGCCTCGACCTCCGCACCTGTGAGGAGTCTTAGCGCGGAGACGTGTTGGCAACCTCCCCCGGAAATCTCGCCGTTGCCCCATTGGTGGATAGCCGCCCCAATAATCTGACCAAACTCACCGGCCCGCAGTTTCCTAGCCGCTTCTTGGAGCTCGTTCATAGCACGCTGCAGGTTACCCCCCGCGAACACGATTCCCCTGGATGCGCATATCTCGACCATCTCGTCGGCGTCCGACAGGACGGCGGCGATAGGTTTGTCGCAGGAAATGCCCTTCACACCGGCCTTTGCACATGCTATAACCGCATCCTTATATAAGCGGCTGGGGGTTATGATTGCCGCGATGTCCGGTACGATATCGTTGAGAAGCGACGGCGCGTCCGGGTATAGCGCCTTTACGCCGAATCGTCGGCCGACCGCATCGCGGCGCTCTGGGTTGTGCTCCGCGATGGCGACGACTTCGGTGTCTGGGAAGGTTGTATAGGCTTCGGCGTACTGCTGGCCCATTCTTCCGCATCCGATGATTGCAACTCTGTGCATGAGGTTCTCCGTTGGGCGCTTTGGGCCTCGGCGGGGTATCCGCCCGAACGCCGAAGTGACGCCAGTATAGGTGGAGCCGGTTACGATCGCCAGACTTCATCGTGCGTAGTACATGGTAAAATAGCGTCGCCTTGTTTGGTGGGCGGGATTGATCGAAGGAGGGGCCGTGTGACCTGGTTGTGGCAAGTGGATGATTTTGACTTGAGACTGCGATTCGCTCGCGGCCATAGCCCCGTGGATTTTGTGACTCAACTTGTCAGATGGGTGGTCACTTCGGTCACTAGGATATTGTCGTTTGTACTGGCGCCCGCGGATGCCGTTCTCCGAATCACAGGCAAGATACTTGACCGGCTGGTGTTGGGCATGCTCGTGCTGCTGATTTTCACCGGCATATGGTTCTTCGTGTGGTGGCTACCGTTAATGGGGATGAGTCGACTCTGGTACTCCTATCCGTGGGCCCGCCCGATTTTAGCGTTGCCCGGTGTAATCCTTGCGATAACCGGGCACATCTACCTGATGCTCGTGCCGGACCCGAAGAAGGAACGGAAGTACTCGACGTTGGTAGGTGCGTGGCCGCTGAGCTGGCAGATCTACAACCCCCCTGACGCCTACTTTGAGACCGAGTCTCCGGTATAGTCGGCTCGCTATTCTTTGACGAAGGGCTCTGTCCAGTAGTCGGGCCAGATAGACGCCCCCGGATATTCGCCTTCTGGATGCCAGAAATCGCGGATCTGACGCGTTAGTTGACGGCTATTGGGAATGTCCAAGTGATCAGGCAGCGGCGAGATGCGTCCAGGGACCCCCACCACGAAGCTACGAGGGGGCACGTCTCTGTTGACCACTGCCCCCGCCGCGATGAAACTGCGTTCACCGATGGTCACGTCGGGTAGAATTGTGCAGCCCCCGCCGATCATCACGTCGTCCTCCACCGTCGCGCCGCGAGGCTCCGGCGCCGGCTCTCTTCGACCCGGATAGCGGTCGTTCAGGAATTTGACACCTGGCCCCACGAAGATATTGTCGCCGAACCATGTGCGTGAGGGTATGTACACATGGGACATGATCCGCACACCGGTTCCCATCCGCACTATGCCCTCTATGGTCGAGTGGTTGAGCAGCGTGCAGTAGTCGCCCATCTGGACCATAGCGCGGATGACGGCGTAGTGAGTCGAGTGGAAGTGATCGCCGATGTGCACGTCGCCGTAGATGACCGTACCCTTCCGAAGAATGGCGTTCTTACCGATGCGGGCCGGCCCGCAATCCGGATGGTAGTGGTATCCGACCATCACATCGGGATCGATCAGGGCGCCCTCGCCGATAACGGCATTCGTAAATTGACTGGTCTCGCTCGATAGCTCCGCCTGCTTATTGTTACCCATGTTTTGCCTCCGTATCGCCAGCTCTTTCGTATGAAGAAAGAAGGTACATATTTATGAGGGGCACCCTCAAACTCCCGACGAAGGGCTACGCCTAGCCGTACACCCCAAAAGAGAGCCTCAGTTTCTGGCTTCTGCTCTCATCTCAGACCCCGTGCCCCGAACCCCTACCTCTGGCTCCTAGGCCCCTGCCTTCTGTACCGCCTCAATCAGTCCCTGGATGTAGCCGTTGGCAAAGGCACGGCCGCGGTGGCCCCACTCAGTGTCCTGGTATGTCTGAGGGACGTGGTCGTCGATGAAGAAGCCGTCGAAGCCGAAGTCGTGGTAGATCGACATCGCCCGGTGCATGTCCACGTAACCGGTGTTCACAAACTCTTCGTGGAATTTCGGCACCTGCCCCGAAACGTTGCGGAAGTGGACGTACATGATCTTATGGCGCTCTCCGAAATATTGGATCATCTCGTAGATGTCATCGCCCTCCATTTCCGAGAAGGTGCCCTGGCAAAACTCTATCGCGTTCGAGTCCGAGGGATATATCTCAATGAGCCGCTTGTACGAGGCGAAGGAGCGGAGAATTTGTGGGAGGCCTCCAAGTGTGGGTACTGGTGGGTCACACGGGTGAATTCCGAGCCGAATCCCCTCCTCTTCAGCTATCGGGGTGATGATCTTGATCCAGTACTCTAGGTTCTCCCAGACCTCCTCTTCAGTGTACTCCCGGTCGTGGGTAAGCGGCATCTGCAACGCATGGTCGTAATCGAAGGCTGTGGCTATCGATCCGCCTCTGATGGCTTCGGGCATGGTGCGCCATACCGACGATGGCATCCAGTGATATCCGAAGATCGGTATCCCGGCCCGGGCGATATTGCGGACGGTGAAGATCATGTTCTCGATCTGCTCGTCGCGCTTTGGGCCTGCGAGCATGATGTGGTCGTAGAAGGTAGTGGGCACGTTTTCCAGGGCAGATAGTTTCAGGCCGTGCTGTTCGACGGAGAGGCGCAATCGTACCAGGTCTTGGAGCTGCCATCGGCCTTCAGG
>JASLXL010000113.1 GCA_030740335.1 SAR202 cluster bacterium
CACGCATGCGCCAAGCTACTTCGTCCCAGTTGCCATCTGCGTATGCGTGAACGTGGCCTGCGCCCCGGAGCGCATTCGAGCCATCGGTTTGAACAACAAACCATGCCTCATCATCGCTGAAACTCCAGCCGTCAGTGCCTCGTGCCATCGGGCATTAGCCCAGATCGTGGTTCTAAGCATGCCTCTTCACGGAGTGTAACTCCACAATTCTTGCAAAGTGGTGCTGCTGCCATACGACTCACCTTAATGTGGTTAAGAAAGAGGAGTTAGACTGCTGTTTTAACGAATGTCTCTGGCAAGTACTTGTAGCAGCAGTCGAGGCACATGCCATGTTGATCCTCTGGTACTGGCACTGGCCCGCCAGCGTGGGTGCCACCGAATCTAATCTGACACCTGTCACATATTACATGTTGTCGATCGACCTCTGTACGCAGGTGAAGTCGGGTCTTTGTCGGAACACCTAGATCTTTAGCCTTCTTGACCAGCACATCGACTTGGTCGCATAGATGACATGTTGGCGGTTGTTCCTTTCCCTGCTTGCCCAACGTCCTGTTGTTCATCAGATCACCTCTTCGATGTAATCCTGAGCAGCACACGAGTGGCAGCTTGGCCGGCCTGCAGCACTCTAAGCAGTATATCCTACTGGGTCAATGGGGCGTGTACGAAAGTGGCAGCGATAGCTGCTAGGAGTCGTATATTTCAGAGGGTATGCTTTGATACTAGCTACATAAATGCCCAGCTAGCCATGCCAGACACTTGAAATCAAAAGGGGTAAATTCTATTTGAGCAACTTGCAAATCAGCAATCCAATTATCACTCCACCAACACAACCCTCCACCCAAGTAATCCATAACATTACATAATCGGAAATCTTAAGCTTTTCCTGAAACCAATTTGCATATCTTTTATGCCAATTTAATAGGATCATGGTTGGTAAGTATACTCCGACCTTAGAAATAAATAGGACGCTCGATGGCAACCCAATCGGAACTAATGAAAGAACACAAGCTTCATGAAGGGGGACTTCGGCCTGTAAATGTATGGCCCCCCGAAATCGGTGCAGAGAGGCTTTAGCGTGGTTCTCCCAAGGCTATTAACGCCTAACTCGCCACACCATCAACTAGCCCCATGGACGTCATAGGATAATTGACAACGTTTCAGAGTATCCGTCCCATAATCATCGTCAAGGATCGTGCGTTCTTTGGACGCCCGCACCGTGTACAGGTTATAGTGGATACATACAGAGACGAACATTTGGTTTGCTCTGGAAACGACAGGGCGATCTTACAGACATCTATCATCGGGCTGAGAGTGTGACTTGGCTCAATGGAGCCAGGGAGTACTCTCACTGAATTTCGAAGAGATGGACCTCAACCCACGTGTGCTTGCAGGCGTCAAAGCCTCAGGCTACACCAAGCCTACCCCTATCCAGGAACAGGCTATCCCCGTCGCCCTCAAAGGGCGCGACGTTCTGGCTCTGTCGCAGACCGGAACCGGAAAGACCGCGGGCTTCATGCTCCCGATTCTCCAGCGTCTGATCACAGGCTCTCTGGGATCGGCACGCGCGCTCATCGTCGCTCCAACCCGCGAGCTTGCGGAACAGATTCGTCAGTCGGCCGCCGATTTGGGGAAGAATACCAAGATACGCAGCGTCGCCATTTATGGGGGCGTGAGTAAGGGGCCACAGGTCAAGGCGTTGAATCGCGGTGCTGAGATTGTCGTCGGCTGTCCCGGCCGTCTGCTGGACCACGTTAGCGATGGCAGCATCGATCTCTCAAGAGTCGAGGTGCTGGTGCTGGATGAGGCCGATACCATGTGTGACATGGGATTCCTGCCCGATATCCGACGCATCCTCGCCCACCTGCCGAAACAGCGTCAAACGCTGTTCTTCGCCGCCACCATGCCCGACGAGATTCGCGTCCTGTCCAATGACATTCTCGATGACCCTACAACGGTGCAAATAGGCATCATCGCGCCGGCTAACACGGTCTCACATGCCCTTTATCCGGTGACGGACGCTCTCAAGAAGCGGCTGCTGCTGCATATGCTGCAACAGACGGCAACGGGCCGGGTGTTGATTTTCACCCGAACCAAGTACCGTGCCCGCGTGTTGGCCAGAGACCTGGAGAAAGCCAAGTATCGCGTGGCCGCTTTGCAAAGCAACCTGTCTCAGAACCGTCGATTGCAGGCTATCACCGGATTCCGTGACGGCAAGTACGACATATTGGTCGCTACCGATCTTGCCTCACGAGGCATCCACGTGTCAGAAATTTCCCACGTCATTAACTTCGACATGCCCAACACTGTTGACGCCTACATCCACCGTATCGGGCGCACCGGTCGGGTGGAACGTAGCGGCGAAGCCTTCACGTTCGCTTTGCCAGAGGATGAGGTATTGGTGCGAAAGATCGAAGCCGTGCTGGGAGCGCGGATTGAAAGGCGATGCCTGCCCAATTTCGACTATGGCAACTTCACACCAGACGTCTGGGATTCCAGGGACCACCCGAAACCTCAACGAAAGGACCCACGTCATCGCGATGATGAACAGGCCTGGACTACCGCCCACCGCCGTCAAAGGACGAGTGCGCGGCCATCCTCCAAATCGACCCAGTCACGACCGGACACTCAACGCAACCCCAACAACCCTCGTAGGCGACGGTTCAGAGGCCGCAGTCCCGCTTCAGCGGTCAATCCAGACCGGTAGTCGCCGATCAATCTTCCCGACGCAACGCTTCGGCTGTGTCGTCATACACATCCAGACTATTCAGGATGAAATCGATAAGTTTCAATTAAGAAAGCTACGGACTTGATCCACACTCAGGCAACCAACGGAATACGAAATATTGCGATCATCGCCCATGTTGATCACGGCAAGACCACTCTGGTGGATGCCTTGCTGAAGCAGGGGCAGGTGTTTCACGCCCACGAGAATGTTGGAGATCTGATTATGGACTCCAACCCGCTGGAACAGGAACGCGGCATCACAATTCTCGCCAAGAACACCGCGGTGGTCTACAAAGGCATGAAGATCAATATTATCGACACTCCAGGCCACGCCGATTTCAGCGGTGAGGTGGAGCGCATCATGAACATGGCCGATGGCTGCCTTCTACTGGTTGACGCCGTCGACGGCCCCATGCCACAGACTCGTTTCGTGCTTCAACAGGCGCTGAACCACGGTGTGGCGCCGATTGTGGTCATCAACAAGATGGACCGCACGGAAACCAGAGTCGCCGAGGTGGTCGAGCTTGTTCAAGACCTGTTCCTGGAACTGGCAACGAATGCGGAGCATCTTGACTTCCCCATTCTGTACACGTCGGCCCGTGACGGATACGCGGTTACCGACCTCGGCGCTCCGAGACAGAATATGCAGCCGTTGTTCGAGGCGATGATAGAAAGTGTTCCGGCCCCCGCCGGCGACCCGGACGGACCATTTCAGATGCTGGTGGCGGCGCTGGACTACGACAACTACCTCGGCCAAATTGCCATTGGCCGGGTGTTTCGAGGGAAAGCCAGGGGCCGGAGTTCCGTGGCCCTGCTCCATCACGGTGACCAGCTCCAACTCCACAACCTGGAGAAGGTGTTCGTCTTTCGCGGACTGGAACGGCTGGAGGTGTCGGAGGCCCAGGTTGGCGACATAGTGGCCGTATATGGTGTGGATGGCGTGTCCATAGGCGACACCATCGCAGACAGCGAGTACCCCGAGGCCCTACCCTCCATAGAGATAGACGAGCCTACGGTGAAGATGACCTTCGGCGTCAACACGTCGCCTTTCATGGGCCGGGAGGCGACGCACTCCACGTCCAGGACTCTGCACGAACGTCTGCTCCGGGACCTGAGAACCAACGTCAGCTTGCGTGTGGAGACCACCGACAGCCCGGACGAGTTTCTAGTGTCGGGCCGGGGCGAGCTTCATCTCACTATCCTGGTGGAGACCATGAGACGCGAGGGTTACGAGTTCCAGGTCTCCAAGCCGGAGCCCGCCACCAAGGTCATCGACGGCACCGTTTAC
>JASLXL010000114.1 GCA_030740335.1 SAR202 cluster bacterium
GAACCCAGGCGACCGTTGGAGCCGTACGGCGTGCGTGGTCACGGCAGAGGACGGCACCTGGGGCCTAGGCATCACCTCGGTCACCGACCCGGCGATCAGGTTGATTAACGACAATTTTGCACCGGTGCTCGTTGGCCAGGACTGCATGGCCACGGAAAAGATGTGGGACATAATGCAGCGGATGACGTCGCAGTTCGGCGCCACGGGAATATCCAGCTATGCGATCAGCGCGGTGGACAACGCTCTTTGGGACCTGAAGGGCAAGATACTGAACCGTCCGGTCTACGAACTGCTTGGCGGCCCCCAGAAAGACCGAATATTCTGCTATGCCAGTAACACTGACATCAGCTTTGGCAGGGAAAACAGCCTTTCCTGGTTTCTGGAGCTTGGATTCAAGGCCGTGAAGGTCTTTCTAACTCATGGCCCCGAGGATGGCCTCGACGGACTGCGCCGGAACGAAGAGATGGTGGCCGCCGCTAGAGAACAGGTTGGTGATGACATCGAGCTGGCGGTCGACGCCTGGATGTCGCTCGATGTGGAGTATGTCGTGCGCCTGTCCGAGGCTCTCAAACCGTACCGGATCAAGTGGCTGGAGGACTACCTGTTGCCGCACGACATGGACAGCTACTTCAAGGTGCGTCAGCGGCTGCCCGGTCAGACCCTGGCCACCGGCGAGCACTGGTACACACCGCAGCCGTTTGCCCTGGCCGCCAGCCACGGGCTCGTGGATATCTTTCAGCCGGATGTGCAGTGGGCAGGCGGCATTACCGCTTGCGTGCGGATTTGCCACATCGCGGAGGCCCACGGACTGACCGTCATCACTCACGCAGGCATGAACTATCCATACGGCCAGCACCTAGCGTACGCCACACCCGTCATCCCCTGGGGTGAGCGGTCAGAAGGCGTCGCCCCTCCCGGCGTTCCTCTGGAGGAGATGGTCGCGCTGCCGGGCACTCCTTCGATCAAGGATGGCTACGTGAAGCCCAGCGACTCGCCCGGCTTTGGCATCGAGGTGACTAAGGATTGGCTCGAGGGGAGAGCGGTCTGAGTCAGCGCTCGTTAGCTATCGGTGTGTTCAGACTGCCGCTCCTTAAACAGAGGACTAGAAGGTAGGACGTCAGTTTTCGGGGCTGAAATCCATGATTCTAGTCCCGGCCGGGCAGCCCGAGCATCGGTATTTATTATGTCCGTCAGCAGGTAAACCCGCCGTCGATCACTATCGCCGCACCGGTAACGTAGCGCGCCGCGTCACTGGACAGATAGACTGCCAGCGGCCCCAAATCCTCAGGCTGGCCGGTCTCGGCACCGGGGATCCGGCTACTATGGTTTTCCATCGCTTCCGGGTTGGTATTCGACCAGCGAATATTTGGCTCGGTCATGAACAGTCCGGGGCAGATGGCGTTGACGGTGATGCCATGGGGGGCCCAATCGATCGCCAAGGAGCGGCTGAATTGAACAATTGCCGCCTTGGCGGTCTCGTAATGACGGCCTGTAAGAAATCGGACTGCGTACCAGGCGTTGATTGAGGATATGTTGATGATCCTCCCGCCTTTCCCCTCGTTGATCATCGCGCCGCCGATCAATTTGGAGCACAGAAATACATGGGTGAGATTCAGGTCCATGTACTTATACCAGGTGTCCAGCGGCATATCCTCGGTCGGAATGTTTTCACGGCGGCCGCCGACGTTGTTTATCAGGATGCTGATGGGACCGTGATCGGCAAGCGCCTTATTGCAGGCCTTTTCGCACTCGCTGGGATCGCCCATGTCAGCCTGTATTGGGAAAGCCTGGCGACCCAATTGTCGAATGTCCGCAGCCGTTTTTTCGAGACTCGCGGCATCGCGCCCGGTCAAAATTACATCGGCGCCAGCGTCTGCGATGGCCAGGGCCATTTCGCGGCCCAGTCCGCGGCTTCCTCCTGTGATAAACAACCGCTGGCCATCAAGACGAAAACGGTCCAAAACACTCATTTTTATAACTCCGTTATTGAATTGCGCCCGCCAGGCGTAACCTAGAGGGATGTGCTATCAGATCGCAACTCTGGCCTTCCAATCGGGCATGTGGGAGCGCAGCAATCTGGAGCCAACCTCCGGCTATCGGGCACACAGATTATAGCAGCAGGAGATATGAATTGTTGCGATCATAGGCCAGCAGATGTGTATGTCAGCGACGTTGCCGGGGAGAGACATCAATAAAGGGTGGCGGTGACCCGTCTCTAACCTGAACCGAGAACCTGCTGATTAGGTAACGGACCTTCCTGGAACACACAGGCCCACTGGAATCAACGCCTGAACAAAGGTTTGACCGCCCTTCTGTCCACTGATAGACTCGCCACATCACAGTTGGGTATCGATAGGCCGTATGAGGCGCCCTGAACGATATCCCCTTTCCCGGTTGGAAGGGCTCGAGCCGATTAACTGGAGACCCGACGGCGTAGACAACAACCCCACATCATCGACAGCCGTCCAGCACCCCATTTCAGATTCGGGTCGGCTTGAGCGGTTGAGCGTTTCTCGAGAGGATGAGTAAGGCTTGCAACGTAACACAGCCATCGCCCCCGCGTTGGACGAAGACCTTGACCCTGTCCGCATGTACCTGCGGGAGATAGGCAAGGTCAGCCTATTAAAAGCCGTGGAAGAGCGCATACTGGCGCGAAGTTTGGAGGACAGCAAGTATCTCCAGCAGTTGAGAGACGAGCTTGTCTCCCAGGAAGGGCGTCAACTCAGGGCGTGGACCTGCATGCGCCATTTCCTTCAGAAGGTCTGTGACGCCGAGGCCCTGGTCGACGCTCTCAGCAGGTATCAGGGACTCAAAGGCGAGAGAACGTTGCAGGAGGTCATGGCCAATCCGCAGATGAGGGAGGTCATGGACGGAGTGCTGCCTGAGGAGATGCTGAACTTCCTGGCCGAACTCCTGGACAAAGAGCCCCTGGAGGTGAAAGCGGAGATCCAGGCCCTCTCCCTAGACAGCCGCCTGCTTACCGACGACGTTCTCAGAGTGCTGGACTGCCAGCCGACGCTCAGCGAATTGAGACGCCGGTTGGGAGAGCAGGAGTTCGCACTGGAGATGAAGTCGTACGAGTTCGTTTTTTTCAGGCACCTGGAGCGGATTAAAGAAAAAGGGGTAGGAGCGCAGCGACACCTGGCCGAAGCCAATCTGCGTCTGGTCGTGAGCGTTGCCAAGAAGCATATAGGCAGAGGTATACCCTTTCTGGACCTGATCCAGGAAGGGAATATCGGGCTCATACGCGCGGTCGAGAAGTTCGACTACCGCAGAGGCTACAAGTTCAGCACCTACGCCACATGGTGGATCCGGCAGGCGATCACGAGAGCCTTCGCCGACCAGGCCCGCACGATCCGAATCCCGGTCCACATGGTGGAGATCATTAACAAGCTCCTGCGGGTGACTCGACGGCTGGTCCAAGAGTATGGCCGGGAGCCCACCAGTGAAGAGATCGCCACTGGTATGGAAATCACGCCGGAGAGAGTGAAAGAGATACAAAAGATTTCCCAGATACCGGTCTCCCTCGAGACCCCGATAGGGGAGGAAGGAGACACCCACCTGGGAGATTTCATCGAGGACAGTACTACGCCATCAACTGAGGAGGCCGCCGCATACCAGTTGCGCAGGGAGCAAGTGGACGATGTGCTTGACACCCTCGGTGAACGCGAGTCCCGGATACTCAAGCTGCGATTTGGTTTGACCGACGGCCGGAGCCGCACCCTTGAAGAGGTGGGCCGAGTCTTCGGTGTCACCCGGGAGCGCATCCGCCAGATAGAGGCCAAGGCGCTGAGCAAGCTACGCCATCCCAGCCGTTCCAGGAAACTAAAGGGCTTCCTGGGATAGGACCTGCAGGCTGACTCTAAGAGAAGTCAGTCGGAGCTTCTGTCGATAGAACTCTCACGGGGTCTGAGTCACCTCGGTTTTCGAGGACCTATGTTGAGGTTTCCAGGCCTCTTATGCCACCCGCACGGTGGCCCTTATCACCAGACATGGGCTGGTCCTCAGAGATACCTTCCGTAACCCGAGTCATACCCTTCCAGAGGTCGCCAATCACGTCGGGGTGACTGAAAGGACCACACACAAGATACTCTCAGACCTGGGAGTGGCCGGATACATCGCGCGGACTAAGGGGGGAAGGCCATGCAAGTCAACGTACCGGTCCGATTGTCTAAACATATCCGACGGTATTGAGTTCAGGAGGAGTCAACATGAAGGAAAAAGGGATTGGGGAGATACTATCGAGGCTCCACCACGTTGGAGTGTTGGTTAAGAACATGGACGAGGCTATTGATTACTACCAGGCCATGGGAATTGGGCCATTCGAGCCCATGGGGTTAGTAGCTACAGGCAGGAAGTTGTATGGCCGGACCGTCACTGATACGACAAATGTTGCGAAAGTAACAATGAAGGGGCCGATAACGATTGAGTTGGTTCAACCCGTTTCTGGAGAGTCCGTCCAGAAAGAGTGGCTGGAGAGCAAGGGTGAGGGCATTAACCACATATGCTTCGCTGTGGACGACATTGAAGAAGCGACTTCGATTATGACTAAAGAAGGGTTCAAGGTGATCTCATCCGCTGATTTTGCGGGCGGCGGCGGCATGGCTTACTTTGACACCGACAAGGTCGGCGGTTTTCAAATCGAGCTACTGGAGGTACCGACCCACATTTCCGAAGAACCGATCTGACAGGTTAATCCCCGCGGTTAATATCTGCTACCGACTGTTGAAAATGTGTTGGTATTGAACGTCGACCTTATCGTCGGCGTCTGATTGAACGCTGTGCTCAGAAAAGGCAATCGAATCACCGGCTCCAACACGACGTGTATAATCGGGGTAGATTCGCCGGCGCGTCACCCAACTAGACGAGACAGGCCCCCAGTGATGCAGCGAATTGTTCACGTTGCCACTGCCTTAC
>JASLXL010000115.1 GCA_030740335.1 SAR202 cluster bacterium
CTCCCGAGTCTTCGATGACAATCTGCAACTGGTGGGAATCAGGCATCCTGGCTGCATGCGGAAGCTGGATCCTGCCAGGAGAAGGTTCTAGTTGGAGGCTCGTCGCGACGTTCTTGCCAGCACCATGTAATTCACGAAATAAGGGGTGCCCCGACCGTCTTATCCATGGCCTTGACAAACACCTCTGCCGCTTCTCTCTGCAGGTCGGGCGTGAGGTGCCCATAGATGTCCGGGGTTATGCTACAGACCGTCTATTTGGCCCACGCCTTTACTTGGCCCACGTCTGCTGAGACTACGTCAAGGGTGTTAATCTCGTCCTCAGTGAGGCTCCATCCCAGTGCGCCCAGGTTGTCGTCAAACTGCTCGATAGTGTCGCTGCCAGAGATGGCGACGGTGACTTCGGGGTGTGACAGCAGCCAGTTGATGGCTACCTGGGACATCGTCTTGCCCCTGTCAAACGCAATCCGCCGGACGGTTTCGATCACTGCTATTGTATGTGACGTGAGTGCCGCCGCCAGTCCTCCGTCTCGCTGCGCATCAGGGAAACTCGCAGATGCCCACGGCGAATGCGGGGGCAGGGGCCCATCTGGAGAGTATGCCCCGCTTAGAAGGCCGATGGCCAGGGGGCTGTATGCCATTATACCAAGTCCCTGGTCGGCGACGAGATCGAATATCTCGGACTCGAGGCTGCGGTTCAGGAGACTGTACCGGTTCTGGACGCAAATGAGAGGGTCAGCGCCAAGTCTATCCTGGGTCCAGAGAGCCTTCATGACCTGCCAAGCGTCGAAGTTGCACACCCCTATGTACCTCGTCTTCCCCTGGGTGACCAGGTCGTCCAACACCCTCATGGTCTCTTCGAGCGGGCTCGATGTGGGATATGAATGAAGTAGATAGACATCCACATGGTCAGTCTGGAGCCGTTTGAGGGATCTGTCCATTTCGCGCATGACAGTATAGCGGGATGCACCTCGGTCATTGGGCCCCTCGGCCACGGGGCTATGTACCTTGGTGGTGACTACAACCTCGTCGCGGCGGGTCTTGAGGACGCGGCCCAGTACTTCCTCGGAAGTGCCACTCACCCTTCGGTCGTCGCCCAGCCCGTATGTATTGGCACAATCGATGAGGTTGACGCCGGAGTCGATGGCGTGGTTGACGAGCCTCTCGGCTTGCTCAGGGTAGCCTTGGCCTCGCAAGCCCATTCCGAGGGCGATCGGAGAGACCTTGACTCCTGCCGTCCCAAAATTCGTGTATTCCCCGGTCACTTCTCTGCCCAGTTAAATGTATGGAAACGCCTCTCTGTCGGCAGGAATTCATCAAGATTTGTCACTCTTGACTCTCCTATCCTCTTTGATCCGTATACGTAGCATAAACTCGGAGGGAGGGTTTGTCACCCTCAAACCGCTATTCGAACCCTAGATTTGTAGCTGAATCGTAGTTGAGTGTAAGTAGGGTTCGAATGGTTCGAACGGTTTCCAGGTGTATGACACACACATGACATCACTGCCCCAGACCACCTCTTATCTGAGTACTACTGGTCGCAATGCCACCCACTGGTCGAGTCGTCAGGCGAGCGAGAGCGACACTCAGAATTGAGGCTGCCGGAGATTCCTAAAATATCAGAGGTTATAGGGCTACCCTCGACGACACCAGTGACCTCATCGATATCCTCTATCTAGTCCTGGATCGGCCTCAGTACCTTGTCTACTTGAATAGAGTATGTGTCTGGATCGCGACATCCGAGTCTTCGGCGCTACATCGCTTCGTACGACTTCACCCGACCCTTGTGAACCACTCTCAATCGTTTTTGACTCTCCAACGCCTTGATCGCCTGTATCACGGCGGGTTCGCCCTGCCTGCGAAATTTCCCGATGATCTTGCTTCGACCCTTGCCTCTCTCACAATAGGTCCACACCTGATCCTCCAAGGCGTCCCCGGTGCTGGGAAGAGAGAGCATCGGCGTCACCAGAGTGTGCCCCTGGTTGCCGTCTATTGATTCCCCCGGCATGAATTCAAGGTGCTCTTCGTGTCGCTGAAGAAACGCTCTCAACCGCGTACGTAATACTCCACCAGTACCCGTGGACCCATAGCCGTGAACGATATCCAGGCTGCCATCTCCACGGACCGTCTTTTGAACCTCATCGTTGTAGAACTTTATGAACGCTGGCAGGGCCTCTGTCCAGGTTAGCCCGTGGAGATCTATTTCGCGGAAAGCCACTGCTCATCCCCCGGCTGTCTCATTGGCGAGGACCAAAACGCCAGCAGCAATATCGGAATCCAAATGCAGCCTGGCCACTCTGCGTCCATCTGCCACCAGGGTCTTTCGGTCCCCCAGGGCCTGTGCGTCGGCCAGGGTGCCAAATGAGAAATAGGCTCCGGGGATAAGGTCGCTATCTCCATGGCTGGTCGTGATCTGCAGGAACGCACCCGAGGGAGGTCCGCCTTTGTGCATCTGCCCCGTAGAGTGCAGAAATCGCGGGCCGTAACCGAGGGTAGTGGCAACCCCGTATCTCTCTGTAATCTGGCGGCGAAGCGTCTCTAAGGCACGATCTATCTCCGGGGTTTGACTCACATAGGCCATGATTGCCAGGTAGTCGCCGTCAGTAATGCTGCCTAGCAACTTCTTCACCGAGGTCATGAACCTGTCGCCCGAAAGCTTGCCAGTCGCCCGGTAGTCTTGCAATACACTGTCTGTCATGTCCTTTGCCGCCTGGACGTTAGGCTGATCGAAAGGGTTGACCTTGATGATGGTGCCGGCCACTGCTGTGGCGAACTCCCATCTGAAAAATTCGGCGCCCAGGTCGTATAGGTCGTGCAGGTCCAGCCGAAGTATCGGATGGCCACGTTCCCCAATCTGCCGGATAGATTTGTCGGTGGTCGCGTTGTCATCGCCGGTCACACGCAGATACACGAAAAATCGGTCATCACCGTACGAATTCGCACCTATTGGAGGCTCGTTCGCTACTGGAATGACCCCCTTGCCGTCCTTGCCGAGGCTCTCGGCGATTAGCTGTTCCGCCCAAAGGCCAAAACTGCCGATGGACGGTGAGGTCACGAGGGTGAGCTTGTCACGCCCGGCCGCGGCTAGGGTAGCTAGCGCTGCCCCTAGGAAGGCGCCTGGGTTGCTGTGAGATTCTACAGACGAAGAGCAATCCTCGCGCATGCGATTGGCCCGCTGGAGCAATGAAGCGACATCTACTCCCACCAGCGCCGCTGGAACCAGTCCAAAGAAGGACAATACCGAGTACCGGCCTCCGATGTCGCTTGGATTCGAAAAGACGGCGAGGAAGCCTTCTGAGTGTGCCAACTCCTCCAGCGACGTGTCCGGATCGGTGATCGCAACGAAGCTGTTGCCAGCTGCCTCACTACCGATAGCCTGGTCTACGAGTGCCCTGAAGTGGCGGTAGAAACTATTCGGTTCGATTGTCCCACCCGATTTGGACGATATCAGGAAGAGCGTTTGGGAGGGGTCGATCGCCTTCGTCACCGATTCGACCGACTCAGGCACAGTCGAATCGAGTACGATCAACTCCGGAAATCCGTCCGCGCTCCCGATTGTTCGGCGCACGACCTCCGGGCCGAGGCTGGAGCCTCCCATTCCAAGGAGTACAACGTGCCTGAAACCCGTTTCCTTGACCTCCTGAGCGAAGTCAGTCAGAGCAGGGAGATGCTCCACTATTTCTTCCGATACCGTCAGCCACCCGAGGCGATTGTCTATCTCATCCGGTTCGCCTGCCCAGGCCGTGTGATCCCTGTCCCAGATACGACGGAGCACGGCGTCTTGATCCAGCGCGGACAGCGCAGATTCTACGTCTGGCAGATACTGTCCCATCTCCACGTCGGAGTAATCATGTCCTAGGTCGTCTAGATGACTGACTCCCTCATCGTTGTTTGGCATGCCTCGCCTTACCGGCGCTGTAACGCAGCGCAAACCTGAACTTGAGCACTCTACTACGATGCGAAGGTTGCCTCAACGGGTCTGGAGCTCAACCTCAATTATGCAGGCGATTCGTTTGCGACGTACCATCAGCGGTCAGCCAGTGTAATGGCTCCGAGAGGTAGGAGGGCGGGTCAATCACGTACTGTCTGGACGGAGATCCGACCCTACTTGTCGAGTCCCAACAGTTCGATTGCGTCTAACCCTAGTATCTGGCGCTTGTCGGCGTGTGAAATATCGGCGGTAACTATCTTGCCAAGCGCATGACGGGCGTCCAGCAGCGCCATGTCGGTGCCAAACAGCATTCGGTCGGCGCCCGCGATACGGACCCCTTTTTCGATCGCCCCGAAGGTCGCGCCGGATCCACAAGTCTCGAGATACACGTTCGGGATATCCCGAGCAGCCTCAAGCGTTTCCGTATTACCTGAACCGCCGGCGTGGGCCAGAACCCACTTGACGTTGGGGAAACGTTCAGACAACGCTGAAAACTTTCCCTTCACAGTGGTTCCTGGACTTTCGAACGGGTAGCTCGCGTGGCTCATCACCGCCAGGCCGCGTTCATTCAACCACTCGTAGATCGGGAAATAGGCGGGATCGTCGTTAGGTTTGCGGAAGTAGTCCGGGTAGATCTTCAGGAACTTCATCCCAAGCTGCAAAAAGGCCCTATCCAACTCGGGAATAGTCTCGTTGGGATAGTGAGGAGTGACAAAGGCAACTGGTATGAAACGGTCCGGTCGCCTGGCAACGAACTCTGCAACAACATCGTTGGCCGCTCGCGCGTCGCCGAGAAAGATGTAGTTGACGCAGGCCTTGTCAATGCCGGCGCGATCCATAATGTCGACGTAGCGTTCGAGCTCCCCAAGCATCGCGTGGCGGCCCCAGTTGCCCAGGTGCGCATGAAAGTCGATAACAGGAGTGTCCATGATTAACCTATACCCAAAAGCCGCTCGGCGTTGCCCGCGCAGATCGCCTTTAGGGCGTCCTCGCTCAGGCCGCTGCGGTGGAGGCTGAACAGGTGTGGTGAAAGGGCGAAGTCAGGGAACCGCGACCCAAACAACATACGCTCCGGCCCGATCGCTTCGATCACAGATGTGATTCCGCCACCGGGCACGAATCTGGAAATTTCAAAGTTCAGGTTTGGCAGGCTCCGCACCAGGGGCAGTGCCCACGACGAGTCGTTGTACTTGGCCTCGCTCAATACGGCCTTGATCTCTGGCCGTTGCGATAGTGTGTCATAAATATCGCGGGGATCAACGGGGTTGGTGCTGGGTATTGGGCCGATCAGCTCAAATTCCACTGGGAGCCACACCGGTATACCCGTCTCGGCCAGCCAGTCCAGCCACGGGCCGATGACCCATGGGCGGAACGGGTAGTTGTGCAGGCCTGGGAAGATCCTGATCGAGCGCACACCCTCTGAATCGACGTGCGCAGCAAACTCGCTCAGGTCGTCGAAGGAGGGGTTGCATACGAACTGAGGAAGGAGCTCGTCCGAGCTGCGGACCGTCTCAATTAACGTGCGATTGCCTTCGCCGGAGTCAAATATAGCAGCGTGGGGCGCGTAGACCAGCCCGCGACCGATACCGGCCCGCTCCATCTCGCTTCTGACGCCCTCGACGGAGTCGACAACGACAGGTTTGTCGTGACGCCGCCCGAGAGACATATTTGAGTCGAGAACAGGTACCGATGGCTTGAAGTCGAAATCGACGTTACCCATGTCAGTACCCGATAGCTCCTCTAGGCAGCAATATCCGTGTCGTCGACAGTGAGTGTAACATACATGCCTGGTGACTAGGAATAAAGCGCCGAGACTGGCTCTGCACTGTCGTTAGTTCTGAAAGGCATCTACAACCGACCCTTGGCGAGATTGCGCTTTTGTCGATTTCTGGCGGTGTCGGATAAAAGCTTCTTGCGCAGCCGGATGTTCTCAGGCGTAACTTCCATCAGTTCGTCGTCCGCGATGAAGTCAAGAGAGTCTTCGAGGCTCAATTTGACAGGCGGGCTTAGTCGCCTCGTGATGTCGGCGTTGGCGGCGCGCATGTTGGTCAGCTTCTTTTCTTTGGCCACATTAATGCCGATGTCCTGGTCCTTTGGATGGAAACCGACGATCATCCCCTCGTAGACCGGCGTACCCGGCTCGACGAAGGTCTCTCCGCGGCCCTGGGCGTTGAGCAGCCCGAAGGTGATGGCGGTGCCCGCCTCGGACGCCACCAGAACCCCGGTGGTAGACGCCTTGACCTGGCCTGTCATCGGCTGAAAGCCGGTGATGACGCTGTTGATCACTCCAGTGCCTCTGGTGTCCCTGAGGAATCCCGAACGGAACCCGATCAGGCCGCGTGTCGGGATGTTGTACTCCAAACGTACGTTGCCCTCACCGTCGTTGGACATGTTTATGAGCTCGGCCAGACGACCCGCAAGTTCCTGGGTCAACGTACCGATGAACTCATCGCGCGTGTCGATTGTCAGCCGCTCATAGGGCTCGTGGATCTTGCCATCGACGAGCTTCGTGACGGGCTGCGGCTTGGACACCTGGAATTCGTGCCCCTCGCGTCTGATGGTCTCTACCAGTATCGTGAGATGCAGCTCCCCTCGTCCTGACACGAGGAACTCGTCTGGGCTATCCGTGGCTTCCACTCGTAGGCTGACGTTAGTCCGCAGGTCCCGGAAAAGCCGTTCGCGGAGGGTCCTGGAAGTGGAGAACTTCCCCTCCCTGCCCATGAAAGGCGACGTATTCACCGAAAACGTCATCTTCACCGTCGGCTCATCTATTTCTATGGTTGGCAACGCATCAGGATACTCGGCATCTGCGATCGTGTCGCCTATGGACACGCCGTCTACGCCGGACACAGCTACGATGTCTCCGACCGGGGCCCCCAAGACCTCGATCCGTTCAAGCCCGCGGAAGACGTAGACCTTGTCCAGTTCATGGAACTCCGGCGCCCTGCCATTGCGAATCAGCGCGACATTGCTGCGGCCTATCGCCTTGCCTCGAAACACCCTTCCGATGGCGATTTGACCGACATAGTTGCTGTAGTCCAGTGCTGTGATGAGCATCTGAAACGGTCCGTCGGGATCTCCTATGGGCGCTGGAATGCTATCTATCATCGCCTCGAACAAAGGCTTCATGCCCTCTCTAGGGTCGTTGAGGTCTGCAATTGCATACCCGTCTCGGGCGGAAGCGTAGAGAATTGGAAAATCTAAATGTTCAGACTTTGTCACGAGCTCGAGGAACAGATCCTGTACGAGATCCACGACCTCCTCAACCCTGGCTTGCGGCCGGTCGATCTTGTTGATTACCACCATCGGCGAGACGTCGTGGGACAGTGCCTGTTGAAGTACGAACCGGGTCTGAGGCATGGGGCCGTCGACCGCATCTACCAGAAGCAGGCAGCCGTCGGCCATGTTCATGATCCGCTCGACCTCTCCGCTGAAATCGGCGTGGCCTGGAGTGTCGATGATGTTGATCTTTGTATTGTGGTACGTCACCGCGGTGTTCTTGGCTAGGATTGTGATCCCGCGCTCCCGTTCCAGCGGGTTCGAGTCCATAATCAGCTCACCAAGTTCTTCGTGCTCGGCGAAGACATGGCCCTGTTTCAACAGGGCATCTACGAGGGTAGTTTTGCCATGATCTACGTGGGCGATGATTGCAATATTTCGGATTCCGTCATTCGTTTGGGTGGGGGTCATTTACCTGGCTTTCCTATGAATGATCGACAGTCCCGTCGAAATCGCCCAAAAAGCGGCGTCGTAGCCTGCGGTTGTAGCGGTGGAGTAGAGAGGGGCAAGCTCGCTATGACCATGCCACGTTGGCTCGCAACGCGGGATGTCCACCTATTAAGGTTAACACAGGTTTGAGGATTCTCTTCCAATGCGCTCTCACAAAAAATCCCTGAATCGATACTACCAACATCGCGGTTGGTGGAGCGTCGGTCTCTCTGATAGCGATCTGATCCCTTTAGAAATGAGCAGGTAAGATAGGTGTCAGAGAGATCGAAAAAGTCTCGAGCGCTAGGGAAGCGGTTGTGCTAGGCTGTGACTTTGAGGGTGTTCTTCACACACAAGATAGTCACCTACTCGCAAATGAGAGGGGCGGAGGAACTGGCCAACAAACCTATTCTCTGAGTCCATGAAACAAGGGTTGGTTTGTGAGCCAGGCAAGGATGAACGGAGTCGACGGTGAGGCGCACACCGATCGGAGATGAAGAACGACATTTGCTGGCTGAAGCCTTGGGCGATACGCCTGAGATTACCATCCCTGTGCATCTGCTGAGTCGGGGACTTTGCAGCGCGTATATCGGCGACGAGTCGGCCGAAGCCGTTATCGTCCAAAATCGGGCGTTGCAGGGGATGTCTATGCTTTCGGCGTCAGCCCCGACGCGCTTCGGGAGCTGCTTGATGTCGCGACGGGGCGGAGGCGCGTTAATGTCCCGAAACCTGTCATCTGCCTGCTGGGTGCCGCCGTCGAGCAGCAGGCAGGGTTTAGTATGAGCTATGAAACGGTCGTTTAGCACACTCTGAAGGCCCCGGTGGTGAGCTACCGGGACACCGCTGTCCACAGGCTAACTTGGCCAGACTCGCACCTTCGGACGGCTGCCTATCCGCAACTTTAGGTAGGCGCGTTCGGAGATAAGAACACACTGCTAGTTGAAGCAGTCGTGGCCTGTGCAAGTGTCGACGGGAACGTTGTGACAATCACGTACACCGCGGTTATTACCGAGCGGCATGCCGACATCGGCGTCATGACCCTCGAACCCTGGCGCGGACGATCTTTCGCAACCTTCGCGGCCTCACTGGTCGCCGAGGGAGTGCAGCGGGTCGGGCTTGTGCCGGTCTGGACCACGACAGACGACGACTTTGCGGAGGTATCTCGCCGGACCATGATCTCCGTTGCCCCGCAGGGTCTGTAGCGACCCAAAGCCGCTCCACTGTTTCACCGCTGCGTGATCTCGCGCCCTGCACCGCATCCAATCCCGTAGTATGTGTACGGCGTAGTCCTCGACGAGGGTGAAAGCGTGCAGATTATCACGGGTCTGTTGGGGCACAGCCGGATCACGACCGTCACCGGGTACCTGCTGCTGGTTCTCGTTGCCACAGCATGCGGAGCATGTGCGCCCTCTGGAACGGAGCTTGAAGGCTCTGCTCTGGAGGACAGCGACACGTCAACGTCCGCGTCAGGGACGAGTATTCCAGGTTCGGAAACTCCCACTACTTCTGCCGCAGAGCGCTTTTCGGAGGGACGGAAAGGTGAACTGGACCTGATCGCCTACTCCGACGACGAGGGTCGTGTGTTCCTCACTGGACCGAAAGGCATCAGCCCGTCGAGGATCGACCCCGGCGATGGCTTCTTCA
>JASLXL010000116.1 GCA_030740335.1 SAR202 cluster bacterium
AAAACAGACTTTCTTATAGCAACTCTCTCGAACGGTAACGTGGCTTTGCTGACCAACATGGCCAAGCGAGCTGGACTGCTTTGGGATTGTGTGTTGTCGGCGGAGCATTCCGGACATTACAAGCCAGATCCGGAAGTCTACATGAAGGCGGCAGAGCTTCTTGGTTTTAGGATCGGGGAGGTGATGATGGTGGCGGCTCACCCGTTCGACCTGATGGCCGCGCAAGCAGTGGGCATGTGCACCGCCTATGTGTCCCGACCCCTGGAATTCGGGCCGGGGACAGTGCCCGAACAACCTGACCCGGAAGAGTTCGACGTATACGCGACCGATTTCCTGGACCTCGCGAAGCAGTTGGAAAACTAGACTTGTCAATTTACAGATGGAGTACCACTACAACCAGGAGGCCTTGATGACATACGAAATTGGATACCGAAAGTATGAGGTTGATGAACGGTGGGGGAGGATGCCCGAAGGATACGAAATTTTCCGGGCCGCTGGGGTCGCCGTGGACGGCGATGACAGGGTTTACGTTTTCAACCGTAGCGCCAACAACGTGATTGTGTTCGATCGCGAGGGAGACATGATCACGGCCTGGGACCGGGACTTCATAGAGCCCCACGCCGCGACCGTCGATCAGCATGGAAACATCTACCTGGTGGACCGCGACACGCATGTCATTGAAAAATTCACGCTCGATGGCGAGCTGCTCATGACTCTCGGCAACAGGAACCAGCCTTCTGACACCGGGGGCACCGAGCTTGGTCAGCTCGCGAACAAGGCTGGGGGGCCGAACAACAAGCCTACAGGTGTAGCGGTTGCAGCGGACGGCACGATATTTGTATCAGATGGGTACCAAAACTGCCGCGTGCACAAATACGACGCTGAAGGGAATCACCTAATGTCTTGGGGTGTGCCAGGCAAGGTTGAGCCCGGCCATTTCCATCTACCGCACGGTATCGGTGTCGATAATCGGGGCAGGGTTCTCGTTTGCGACAGGGAGAACCATCGCATCCAACTGTTCAACCAGGATGGGGAGCACCTGGAGACCTGGACAGGTTTCCGTCAACCCACTGCGGTGGTCATTGGCCCTGACGATACCGTATATGTACCGGAGCTACAGGCTCGCGTGACGATCCTCGACTCGGACGGAAAGGTCCTGGGTCAATGGGGTGGAGAAGAGGATCAGGCGCCAGGCGGGTTCGTGGCGCCTCACGGCATTGCGATCGACTCCCACGGTGATATCTACGTGGGCGAGGTACTGGAGGGCGCAAGAATCCAAAAATTCGTGCTGCAGTAGTTAGTATGGAGCTTTTTGAGGCGATGCATAGTCAGCGAGCGATCCGGCGGTTCCACGATGAACCGGTGCCGGACGAGCTCGTACGGAAGATACTTGATGCGGCGATTCGGGCTCCTAGTGGGGGCAACCGGCAGCCCTGGTCTTTCATCGTTGTGACCGACGCCGAAGTCAAGCTGGAGCTTGGACGACTCTACAAGGAGTCCTGGGACCAGGGCGGGCTGTCTCGACAGGCCGCAAGCCCCGATCCCTCTACCGCTCGTGTCTATACTTCTGCGCAGTACCTGGCGGATCGGATGGGGGAGGCGCCGGTCCTGGTGTTGGCGTGTATCGAGACGGGCGGCAGTGGTACGAGTATCACAACGGGCTCTTCGATCTACCCTGCCGTGCAGAATCTGATGCTGGCAGCCCGAGGCCTCGGTCTAGGTACAGTTCTGACGACGATACACAAAGGGCGCGAGGCCGAGGTAAAGGCATTGCTCGGGATTCCGGCAAACGTGGAAACCGCCGCCCTCATTCCCATGGGGTTTCCTGGGGAGGGGGCGCGATTCGGCCCGACCAGGCGCGTTCCCGTGGACGAGGTAGCGCATCGAGATCGCTGGGGAGGAGCCCTTTAGGTAGCTCAGGAGGTGTTGATGGGACGCACTCAGGGCCATGACGTCCAGCAAATTCTAGATGAGCCCGCTGAAATGCGGGATGGCACCGTGCTACGTTCCGACATCTACCGGCCATCCGGTGGCGGAGACCACCCGGTACTCGTCTCAAGGACTCCGTACGACAAGGCCAGCAACGAGGAGATGGGCCGAGGCCTCGCTGAGCGCGGATACGTCGTGGTAGTCCAGGACATTCGGGGACGCTACACGTCTGAGGGCGAGTTCAAATGGCAATTCCAGGATAACTCCGAGACCTTTGATGCCCAGGATGGCTACGACACCGCTGAGTGGGCCGCGACGCTGTCTGGAAGCGATGGACGGGTTGGGACCTGGGGTCATTCGTACCCCGCATGGTGTAGCTGGTGGCTGGCGTCCGCAAGACCCCCAAGCTTGAAGGCGGTCTTCGCAGGCGGCATCTCCAAAGGACTTCTAGACCTCACGAATGGGATCTTCGAGACTGGACGTCGCCTCCAGTGGACCCACAACATGGCGATGGACGCACGTCGCAGGGTAGGGCAGCGTTGGGGACCGAAAGATCGTGCAGAGGCGGACGTGAACTGGCAGGAAGTGGAGCGGGGAAAGTGGATCTGGTATCTACCCCTTGGAGAGATCCCCGACCACGTGTTCTCAACGTTGGCGCCGCTACTCAAGAAATACATGACTGAGCAGAACCTCGAGCACTGGGCTCTGGGCGATATTCACTCGAAAATCAATGTGCCGACGTGCAATTTGACCGGCTGGTATGATCGCATCAACGGTACCATCGACCAGTATGCTGGGATGGTTAGTGATGGTCCTGTCTTTCGAAAGGGCGACCATAGGCTCATTGTCGGACCGTGGGGCCACTCGAATGTGGAGATGTCCGGACGCCAGGGGCCGCTTGACTTCGGTCGGGAGGCCGACACGACCTACATCCATGAGGTCACCAGGTGGTACGACCACCATCTGAAGGGAATCGACACCGGTCTGGGGAGCGAGCCGCCAGTCAAGCTCTATGTGATGGGTGCGAATCGGTGGCGTTATGAACACGAGTGGCCGCTGGCTCGGACCCGGTACACGGAGTTTTTCCTTCACAGTGGTGGCGGAGCGAACACGGTCGAGGGAGATGGGTGGCTGTCGACGACGGAGCCTGCGGGAGAACCGCCCGACGAGTTCACCTACGATCCTCGTGATCCTGTCATGAGCCTGATGGGGATTGATTCCCAAATCGCCCCTAGAGATCAATCCCCTCTCGACGGCCGTGGGGATATACTCGTCTATCAAACTCCCCCGTTAGAGCAGGGAATCGAGATTGTCGGGCCGGTGGAGCTCAGGCTGTGGGCTATGTCGAGCGCACCCGACACGGATTTCACGGCCAAACTTGTCGATGTCCACCCCTCAGGCCTGGCCGTGAACCTGACGTATGGGATCATGCGGGCAAGCTATCGCGACGGCTTTGAGAATCCTACACCCATGGAACCGGGGAGACCATACGAGTTCGTGATAAAGCTGAGGCCAACGGGCGTGTTGCTGGGACCGGGCCATCGGTTACGACTGGATGTGTCAAGCTCAGACTTCCCCAATTTCGACCGCAACCACAATACGGGCAAGGATTTCTGGTCAGACGCCGAGTTGAAGATTGCACGGCAAACGATAATGCACGACTCCGATCACCCGTCGAGGCTGGTGCTGCCAATGGTGGAGGACTAGGGAGTCACGCCGCAAGAGGGCGGCTCTGTGACCCGCCCTCTTGCGGCGTAGTATGGAGCCCCGCTGTGGGCTGCCCCTACATCTCACCCAATCTCAGGATGCGCTGGACCGAGATCCTGTGAATCAGCCAGATGATGCCCAGAGTGATTATTGCAACCACAAACACCATGATCCCGTAGGTGATGAACAGGGCACCCCAGTTCACCTCAAGGGCAAAGGGTGGTATTACCTTGGTGCCGAAGTCGTCATGGCCCAGGAACGGCATGATAATGGATCCGAGCCGTCCCCCCATCCACGTGCCCAGGGCCATCCCCGCTGCTATCACCAGCGTCTGTTCCAGCCACACCATTGTGATCAGCTGTCCAGACGACAGACCGACGGTGCGTAGCAGAGCGAACTGGAGCTGGCGGTCCCGGAACGACACATACGCATGCACTAGGAAGCCCAGGCAGCTCAGTATCAGAACCGCACCAAAAGCGATGAATAGAAGCGAACGCCAGCCGGCCTTCACGAGAGGGTCCACCTGCGATTCTGCCAGAAGGACGTTTCTGTCGAGCACGGAGTTGGCTGAAAAGTTACCGACTTGGCCGAGGCCGTCGGCAGAGTCGATGGGACTCGGCCCGTTTTCCGCCGTAGAGAGCCATAGTTCATTCGCGTCAAGATTGCGGGAACTGGCGCCGAGATTGGCGTAGTTGGTAACAGAGGTCAGGTCTGCAACCAGGTATTTTTGGTCCGAGATAGTCATGGTCGGGAAGTAGTCGACCGTTTCTGTGACCTTCACAGGGATCCT
>JASLXL010000117.1 GCA_030740335.1 SAR202 cluster bacterium
AGTGGCCTTGTCCAATATCTCGGGCACGTCCTCTTCCAATAGATGTTGCTTCTCCACGAGGCTGAGCGCGGCCTCGTGGACCAGGCGCAGGTACTCTTTCTTAGACGCATACCTTTCCTCGATTGAAGGACGGGGGTCTCCCGAGGACTCGCGTTCCTTCTGAGTGGCGGCGAATGGGAGCGTCCAGCCCGACAGGCCACCAGACACGCCCATTATCAGGTCTGGATTGCCGTTTTCCGGATGGCGCAGGTTCCAACCAGTGTAGGTTGCCAGGGGCACCTGGAGGTCAGGGAGTCGGATCCCTGCGATTTCGTTATAGGCTGCGTCCACATCCGACACCAGCGCTGGGAACCCCTGTCCCAGATCCGGTGGCAGGGTGGTAGTGCGGCCCAGTTCCGACTCCGCCCCGTAGTCGAGTCGCATGGCGTGCGTTGGCCGTTCAATTGGTTGTACGCCTGGGAGCGCCGCAAACCTTGGTGCCAGATCGGAGGTTTCAAGGGCGGAGCCTGCGTCCAGGCTTGGGTGTTCGCTGGGCGGGGACGATTCACCCGTCGAAACCCATCGGTGCAGGTTACTCAGGGCGGCTCGAAGCAGCGGATTATAATCGACTGCGTTGAAGGGCAACTGACCTCGAATGCCGTCGCCGGCGCGTCGCTCCAGCGGCGGGAACTCGCCCGAGCCGTGCTGGGTGCCCGCAAAGTGGTACCGACGTACCGACTCGTGCTCCGGTGCATCGGACATGTTTTTCAGATTCGTGTGGATCAAGGCGGCATCGCCCCGCCAGTACTCCGACGAAGTGTTTATGAACATTATCTTGGGGACGGAGCCGCGTTTTTCCATGTGAGCGAGCATCGAGGCCGTCTGGCCGGTCACTGGGTCCATCTGTGGTGTATCCGTGAACGGAAACAACTCGGGGCAGATGAAGCATATGTCCTTGGACGGTTGGCCGAACCGTAGGTTGAACTCCCCTCGCATAACCCCGGCCACGTGAGCGATGATGCCATCCAGCGCCGTCCGGCCGGCCTCGTCCTCGTTTAACCCCAGGTGGACATACTGTCGCAGGAACCGGCCGGACTGCGAGCGCCCGAATGCATAAGCATGGTCGATAGTGCCCGCCATAGGGTTGTCGCCCAGGTCACTGTACTTTAGATAGGAGGCGATGTCTCGCACCGCCGCCATGCCCAGTCCCACGATCACGCTGCCCGCACTTCTGTAGACGAGTTGGTAGATTCGACCGGGCTGAAATCCGGATGACATATTCAAAAGCCACTCATCGGAGCCAGTTGCGCTGTCCCTTGTGAAGGACCAATTATCGCGATCGATAAGCGCTGGGGAGTCGTTGGGGTGGTCGCTGATATAGAGGGCCGCAGCCGGGTCTTCGGGGTCCACCGGCGCATGTGCACTGTGGTTGCTGTGGGAGAGACGCAGTGTGTCGGTAGAGACGTCGACCTGGTACCAGCCCAAGATGTTTCCTTCAAGCGACTGCCCGTCCGGGTCGAGGGCCTCCGGTGCACTCCGCATCCCGACAAGGCCCGGCGCGTCCGGGAGGTCAGGCTGCCAGCCACACCATGCCAGGGTGTATCCGTGGCGCATCAAAAAACCATTCCCAGATTGCATCTGCTCAAGTGGCTGCAGGTTGGGATCGGTGCTGTTGAAGTTCTTTAGAATGGTCTTGTTGCCACGGTTCACCACATCGAGGAGCAGGGCCCCATTCCCTTTTTTCGGATCTGCCGGGCAGAGTAAGGTGAAGTCTGATGAGAATTGAACGTTGCCGTTTGGATCACGTGGGGCTAGACCGACGTCTGTGATCGGCATGTTGACGTCGGACAGGGGATTGATGGAGAAGTGCGCCGTTCCCTCAAGCAATTCGTACGAGCCAACGTCGCCGAATGATACGCCGCCCTCGAAAGGGGTTCGACGCTTTATCTCCTGGCTTACTACTGCCATGGGGGCCTCCCGCGTCTTGATCTCAGAGTTCGGGTGAAATGCTAGCGAGTCGCCAAGATGCCTAAAGAGCGCCCCGTTGCCAGGGGGTTAAGTTCTTGGCAACGGGGCGAATCATTGTTGTCATGAAAGACTACTAGGCAGATGCCGCTCCGCACACAGTCTCCACGACCAGTCGCGTGACGGTGTAGGGGTCCATGTTCGCGTTGGGACGCCTGTCCTCGATGTAGCCCTTCTGGTCTCGTGCTACCTGCCAGGGAATTCTGACGGATGCCCCTCTGTCGGACACGCCGTAGCTGAACTCCTTATACGAGCGAGTCTCATGCAGGCCTGTCAGTCGTTCTTCGATGCGATCACCGTAGTTGGCGATGTGGTAGTCTGGATTCGTGCCGAGGGCCTCTGCCGCAGCGACGCAAGCATCGTAGTTCTCTCTCATTTGCCTAGTCGAGAAGTTGGTGTGCGCGCCCGCGCCATTCCAGTCACCTCTGACCGGTTTCGGGTCAAGCGAAGCGCTAACGTCGAACTCTTCACCTATGCGATAGAGAAGCCATCTGGCTATCCAGAGTTGGTCGCTGACCTCTACGGGACCAACCGGACCGACCTGGAACTCCCATTGTGCGGGCATCACTTCTGCGTTGATGCCGGAGATATCTAGACCTGCTTCGAGACAGTTGTCGAGATGTGACTCGATGACCGGGCGGCCGAACACCTCATCTGCACCGACGCCACAGTAGTACCCACCCTGAGGAGCAGGGAAGCCGTTTTCCGGCCAACCCAGCGGCCGGGCGTCCTGGAACAGCGTGTATTCTTGCTCGATGCCAAACCACATGTCGAAATCCGCGTACTTCTCTGCGGCGACCACACACGCGGCTCGGGTATTGGACCAATGCGGTTTCATGTCGGTGAGGAGTACCTCACACAGGACCAGTTTGTCGTTCCCACCGCGAATGGGGTCTGGACAAATGTAGACGGGTTTTAGCACGCAATCCGAGTTTTCGCCTGGCGCCTGCTCCGTGCTCGATCCGTCGAATCCCCAAATAGGTGGCTCTTCGCCGTCTCTAACGATCTTGGCTTTGCATCGCAACTTCGCGGTAGGCTTCTGACCATCGATCCAGATGTACTCTGCCTTGTAAAAACCCAACAGTCGGACCTCCATCCTTGATATTTGAGCCGATTCGGTAGCATCTTATACTAGCGTAACGCGGAGTGATCGTCTGGGCCCATAGTGTCACGTCACAGGCCCGACGGCGATGCCCGAATCCCCCCATTTTCCCATACCTGGGATGAGAGTAGTCGGTAGGTGTTACATGGGTATTGCGAAGATGTTAAATAGATGTTTCAAACTGGTCAGTGGGGCCGCGAACCGATGGAAGGATCTGGAAGTAGGTGAGTCCTAGGCGACAGGAGGCGACGCGGGATTAGCCCTGACGGGCGAGACCGTACTCGAGAGCGGCGTCCTGGAGCCAGGAATGGAGATAGTCAGCAAAGCTGCGCCGTACGAGAAGGTCTAAGGTGGGCGCGTCGTCTACGTACACTATGGTTGCCATCGCCTTTGCAACCAGGGTTTGGGCGCACCGCCCAGGGCCGAAAACCGTGGGATGAAGATCCAGCGTGCACCCCTTGGCCAGGAGATCACGGGCGCTTGGTCCGCTGATGCGA
Source organism: SAR202 cluster bacterium (assembly GCA_030740335.1). Next base: position 3,604 of record JASLXL010000117.1, read on the forward strand.
ATTATTGTTTGTCCGCCGGTCTGGTCTGTGATTGAGGAGTGCATGTTGTCCAGGGCGCCCTCCATCGATGCAATGATGGCGCTCTCACCGTCCGGTGGGGTGATGATCAGCCATTCGTCCGGGCCCAGCCATAGTGCTGCGAGGCCAGCGCCATGGGAGACCATATTGGATAGTAGGGGTAGGCTAATGCCTAGGGCCCCTTCCACTGCCTTTAGGAATGCGTCGTCGCCGGCACTTCCGCGCAGGTTGACGTGGCCTAGGAATGGGCGCTCACTGATCTGGATATCCGACTGCGCGTTCGCCTCGGCTGCGAATCCGAGCAGGGGAGACTCTCGGCGTACTTTGCTAGACATTCTGGCGCTCCCCTTTGGGGTCGTAGAAGACCGTGTCCGTGATATGGGCCTTGATCTTGCGGCCATCAGCTAGTAGGACGTAGACGGCATCACCGGTGCGACGGTGTCCGTCCTTTAGTATGGCAAGGGCTATAGATCGCCCTAGTTTGCCACTACGATAACTGGACGTGACGTGTCCCAACATGGGCATCGGAACCCCGGTGGCGTCTTCTTCCACGATCTGTCCGCCTTCGGGGAGCACAGTAGCAGGATCCTCGGTGAGAAGGCCGATAAGCTGCTTTCTGTCCGTGCGGGCGGTGTCCTCTCGCGACAAGGACCGTTTGCCCAGGAAGTCTTTGCGCCCTGAGACCATCCCTCCGACTCCCAGGTCGGCAGGGGTCATAGAGCCGTCACTATCCTGCCCGACGATGACATAGCCCTTTTCGGCCCGCAGCAAGTGCATGGCTTCGGTCCCGTACGGAGCAATACCCAGATCCTGTCCGGCATCCATTGCCGCTTCCCACACTGCCCGGCCATAGTTGGCGTTCACATTGATTTCGTAGGATAGCTCGCCTCCGAAGCTGACCCGGAATATCCTCGCAGGGACTCCCGAGACCGTGCCCGTCCTGACTGAGAGAAATGGGAATGCATCGTTGGATAGGTCCACATCGCTGCACAACCTGGCTAACACACTTCGACTACGGGGGCCGTTGAGGGATACAGTCGCCCAATGATCGGTCACCGACGTAAGGTACACGTCGAGGTCCGGCCACTCGGTCTGAAGCCAGCGCTCCATCCAGGCCATCACGTGAGCGGCTCCCGATGTGGTCGTGTGCATCAGATAGTGGTTTTGGCCCAGCCTTGCGGTGACTCCGTCGTCCATGACCATCCCGTTTTCGTCCAGCATGAAGCCGTATCGGCAGCGGCCAATGGCGAGCTTGGCGAATCCGTTGATGTACATGCGATTCAGTAACTTGCCCGTGTCCGGACCCTTGATGTCTATCTTGCCGAGGGTCGAGGCGTCTACGATGCCGACAGCGTTTCGTACCACACGGCACTCGCGTTCCACGGCCTCGTGCATCGACTCTCCCGGGCGCGGGTAGTACCAGGGTCGTTTCCACTGGCCTACGTTCTCGAACAACGCCCCCGCCTCCTCATGCCACTCATGCAGGGCCGTCTTCCGGACCGGGTCGAACATGTCGCCCAGGTCTCGCCCTGCGATCGCTCCGTAGGTTACGGGAGTGTAGGGTGGACGAAAGGTTGTCGTGCCCACGGACGTGAGGTCGGTGCCAGTCGTGTGGGCCAGTATGCCAATAACGTTGACGTTCCCAAGCTTCCCCTGGTCCGTGCCCATGCCGGCCGTTGTGTAGCGTTTGAGGTGCTCTACGGACTCGTATCCCTCACGTGCCGCTATGAGGATGTCGTCTGTCGTGACGTCAGTCTGGAGGTCCACAAACCGCTTGTGGCTTCCCCCGCCGTGGGACGGCGTTGGGATCTCCCACATAGCGTGGAGGGGCTCTTCGACTACATCTCCTGTTGAGGGAATCGTCGATGCGGGCTTCCCGTCTCCGAACCCAGCTGCGAGCGCGGCCTCTGCGCCGGCCGTGAACCCCTCCGCGAGGCACTCACGCAGAGAGAATGCCCCGGTGCATGAGCCCGCGGACCGCTCCATCTGCACGGGAGGTCCCGGCAAAAAGCAGGCCTTGGACTCGTCGAATCGAGGTCGTCCGCCGGACTGGGAGTGGAGGTGCACGACCGGACTCCAACCCCCTGATACGGCTAGTTGGTTGCATTTGATCTTTCGCAAACTGCCGTTTGCCACCCCGTCGCTGTTGAGTTGCATGATGTCCACGCCCCGGACGTGCCTGCTTCCGTGCACGTCGACGACCGCATGGCCCACCAGTACCTCAATGCCAATCTGCATTACACGTTGCGGCAACTCGCCTTTGGGCTCTGCGCGCACGTCGACCACGGCGGCCACGTCGCAGCCGACATCGGCCAGGTCAAGTGCGGTCTGGTAGCCCGAATCGTTGTTGGTAAAAACGACTGAGCGCTTGCCCGGTTTGACGGCGTACCGGTTCAGATATGCGGACACCGCCGAGGCCAGCATGACCCCAGGACGATCATTGTTGCCGAACACAAGGGGCCTCTCGATCGCGCCGGTTGCGAGGACGACCTGTTTGGCGCGGACCCGCCATAGGCGTTGGCTGGGCGAGATGGAGCCGGCCGAATCGGAGTGGTCGGCCACCCGCTCGAGTATGGTCAGGAAATTGTGATCGAAGTAGCCGGCGACGGTGCTGCGCGTCAGAAGCCGCACCTCTTCCATCCCCGCAAGCTCCTGCAACGCCGATGTCACCCACTTGATAGCGGGAGCGTCGTCGATCGTGTCGGTGGTGCCGAGAAGGCTTCCTCCGAACTCGTTCTGTTCATCTGCCAGGATGACGCGGGCCCCACTCCGGCCCGCTTCCAGGGCTGCGGCGAGCCCTGCCGGGCCGCCACCGACTACCAGTACGTCGCAATGGGCGTTGTGTTTATCGTAGCGGTCCGGGTCGGGCTCCTCCGGCGATACGCCGTACCCTCCGGCCTTGCGAAGTTGGTGTTCGTACAGGGGCCACAGCTTCCGGGGCCACATGAATGTCTTGTAGTAGAAGCCCGGAGGTAGGAATCGTGAGATCAGGCCCGTCGCTGCCCGAACGTCGAAATTGACGCTGGGCCAGCAGTTCACGCTAGACGCCACCAGCCCATCACGCAACGCAATCTGGGTGACCTGTACATTCGGCACCGAGTAAGGGCCTTTGCCTAGTTGTACCAGGGCATTGGGCTCTTCCGAGCCGCTGGCCACAATCCCTCGCGGACGGTGGTACTTGAAGCTGCGAGCTACCAGATGCACGCCGTTTGCGAGGAGCGCCGACGCGAGAGTGTCGCCTCGATAGCCCTGGTAAGTCTCGTTGTTGAACGTGAACTTGATGGGCGCGCCGCGGTCGATGCGACCGCCCTCTGGAAGGCGATGAGACTGGCTCACTGCTCACCACCTCCTGGCGGGCTTTCACCGATCTTGTACACGGCATCGAATTTGTATGTGACGGTGTCGCGCTGGGCGTTGAACCAGCGCCTGCACCCGGACGTGTGGCACCATTGTTCTCGGTGGCTGCCCTGTGGATTTTTGCTCATGAACAGGTAGTCGGCCCACTCTGCGTCCGAGATTTTCTCGGGATTCGGTGGACGGATGACATGTGCTTCGCCTCCATAGGCGAATTCGGATTCGTCCCGAGGGCCGCACCAGGGGCACGGTATTAGTAGCATCTCTGTCCTCTATCGATCCTTCTCAATGGGCTACACCTGCCGCGCCGTGTTCGTCGATGAGATGGCCCGTTATGAAGCGATCGATGGAGAAGGGTGCATTGAGGGCATGGGGCCGGTCGTTGGCTATGGTGTATGCGTAGACCCAGCCGGAACCCGGCGTGGCCTTGTAGCCTCCAGTCCCCCATCCACAGTTGAAATACAGCCCGTCGACCGGCGTCTTACCGATGATGGGACAGGCGTCGGGGCATGTGTCGACGGTGCCGCCCCATTGGCGCATGAGCCGGAGACGGCTAAATATGGGGAACATCTCAACGATTGACGAGATCGCATGCTCCAACACGGAGAAGCTGCCGCGCTGTCCGTAGCCGTTATATGCGTCTATGCCTGCGCCCGACAGGATCTCTCCGCGATCGGTCTGGTTGATGTACATGTGAACGGCGTTGGACATGACTACAGAATTCAGAACCGGTTTGATGGGTTCGGATACCCATGCCTGCAAGGGGTGGCTCTCGATGGGCAGCCGGAAGCCGGCCATACCGGCCAGCACCCCCGAGTTACCGGCGACGGCCACGGCGACCTTGGCCGCCTTTATATACCCCTTGGTAGTGTCGACGCCGGTAACCCTGCCGTTTTCGCGGCGTATGGCCGTGACCTCGCAGTTCTGGACGATGTCGACGTCCAGGGAGTCGACCGCTCGGGCGAAGCCCCACGTCACCGCGTCGTGACGGGCGGTGCCGCCTCGCCGTTGGTACGATGCCCCCAGCACTGGATAACGGGCCGTCGGAGAGGTGTTGAGAATGGGCACCAGCTCCGCGACTTCGGCCGTCGTGATCAGCTCGCTGTCTATGCCGTTCAGTCTGTTGGCGTTCACACGGCGGGAGATGTCCCTCATCTCCTGGAGGCTGTGGCCCAGGGCGATCACGCCACGCTTGCTGTACATCAGGTTGAAGTTCAGCTCCTGGCTCAGGTTCTGCCAGAGCTTCAGAGAAAACTCGTAGAGGGCCGCCGACTCGTCCCATAGGTAGTTGGAGCGAACGACCTCTGTGTTGCGTCCGGTATTGCCCGCGCCGACGTGGTCCTTTTCGAGGACGGCGACGTTGGTGATTCCGTGTTCCTTGGCCAGATAGTAGGCCGTGGCCAGGCCGTGGCCGCCCCCACCTACTATGATCACGTCATATTCAGGTTTGGGTTCTGGGCTCCGCCACGCCCTGGGCCACTTCTTGTGGTGGCTCATGCCGTTTCGGACAAGGTTCAGAAGCGAGTATTTCAGTAGTTTCTCTGCATGGCCGTCACCGGCATGGATTCTCTATCTGATGATGGTAGGGACACGTTGCATCGCTGTCAATCATCTTGTGACGCCATCTGACGCAGAGGAACGGAGAGCCAACATCATGGCTAGGAGGCCCCTCTGCGGAGGACTTTCCCGGGCATCGCGCCTGTGTGTGTGTTTCCGTCTACTACGGCAACCCCGCTGACGAACACGTAAGGGATCCCGGTGGGATATTGGTGCGGGTCTTCCCAGGTTGCGTTGTCGATCACTGTCTCGGGGTCGAAGATGACCAGGTCGGCCACCAGGCCCTCCTTGACCAGCCCTCGCTCCTTCATTCCCAATCGTACCGCTGGAGCGCCGGTCATCTTGTGCACCGCAGACTCCAGTGTCAGCAGGGCGGGCTCCTCGCGGACGTACCGCCCAAGGATGCGCGGGTAAGTCCCATAGAACCTTGGGTGTGGGAGGGCGTTGGAGTATGGGCCGGTCGGTGAAACTGCCCGTCCGTCGGACCCGATCATCGCCAGGTCGTGGCTCAGGAAGTACCGCACGTCACCCTCGTCTCGATTGTGGACGCGGGTGGGCACCGAACCGCCCTCCTCCTCGAGGAGCTGCAACACGGCCTCTGCTGGTTCTATGCTTCGAATCTGTGCGATCTCTTCGATGCTTTTTCCTATCATCGGCCGGTTCTCTTCGGTATTTGTGTATGCCACGTGCCAGGTGTCCCACAGAGGCTCCAGTCCACCAAGACCCGCGGCCACCTCCTGGCGAACGCGGACCCTGGTTTCGGGGTCGTGCAACCTAGCCACGAAATCGTCGACGGTCCCGGTCTGCGCCCACAAAGGGACCAACTGACTGAAGCTTGCCCCGGCGGCGGTGTACGGGTACACGTCGTAAGTGATGTCGAGACCCTGCTTTCGAGCCTCGACTAGGAGGTCCAACATGGCCGGTCCCTCGCCGAAAACGCGGCGGTCGGTGATGGCCATATGAGAGAACTGCACGGGTATGTCCGCCCTCAGGCCAATCTCAATTGCCTCCTCGATCGCCGAAAGGTGATTGCCGTTCCCCACACGGGCGTGGGTGACGTAGAAGGCCCCATCGTAGCCACTGACAGCTTTGCAGAGCTCTACCACCTCGTCGGTGTTGGCGTATCCGGAGGGCGCTAGGGACAGCCCTGTGGAGAGCGAAAAGGCGCCCATCTCTATCGCCTCGGCGGCGAGCCGCTTCATCGCGCCCATCTCATCTGCAGTCGCACGGCGGTCCTCGATGGCCCCTGAGGCGACCTGGAGCGCGGCGTTCCCAAGTTGAGGAGCGACGTTTATGCTGACCCCGTTGGAGTCCATGTTTTGCGCCCAGTCGTCCAGCGTGCTCCAGCTCCACGGGACGCGACCGATCAGGGTTTTGCCCAGGTTGTCCTGGAGGGCCTTGGGTCCGGCATCGCCGGCGGGGAAGGGCGAGTAGCCGCAGTTCCCCACGACCTCTGTTGTCACGCCCTGGTGGGCCTTGCTTTCGCCGCCGGGATCATCCAGCAACGTCACGTCGGAGTGGGCATGCATGTCGATGAAGCCCGGCGAGATTACGTGGCCGGTCGCGTCGATGCGTCTGGCCGCCTCGGCGTGGCCCAAGGAGCCGATGGCCGTAATGTGTCCATCGGTCAACCCGAGGTCGGCCTTGTATCGAGTGGTGTTCGTGCCGTCGACTATAGTGCCGTTCAAGATGAGGGTGTCGAATGACATGTCTATTACTCCTGGCTCATGGTCTACTTCAAGTGTATACGTTGACTAATATTAAACCGCAGCTTGCATCAGCAGGGATTCGTCGTTCCTCATCGCTCTCCTCGCCTCAGGATCCGCCCTGGTCTTGCTCCCGTGTGTTTGCCGTCCATAATCACCGGCTCGCCCGCTACCATTACGTGGGGGATGCCGACGGGGTACTGCTGCGGGTCGTCGAAGGTCGCGCGATCGATCACGGTGCAAGGATCTAGTACGACCAGGTCGGCCACGTTCTCGGGGGCTATGAGTCCACGGCCTTTGAGTCCCAGGCGTCGTGCGGAAGCGCCCGTCATCTTGTGGATGGCCTCGGGGAGCGACATTACCGACTCGTCTCGCACGTATCGACCGAGGATGCGTGGAAACGTACCGTAGAAGCGAGGGTGGGGCTTGTCTTCCCTGTAGACCCCTGTGGGGGACACGGAGTTGCCGTCGGAGCCGAACATAGCGTAAGGCTTCGTCATGAAGTACTTCACATCGTCTTCGTCCATGTTGTGCATAACACACGCGGTCTCGCCGTCGCCTTCGTCGATGAGGCGGAGCAGCGTTTCGGTGGGACCCTCATGGTGCTCGGCGGCGATCTGCTCTATCGACATGCCTATCAGCGCACGGTCCTTGCCGGGAGGTGTGGATGCGATCACGATGGTGTGCCAGAGCCACGGCAGACCTCGGAACCAGCCCCTGGATGTGTCCTGCACGGCACGCTCTCGTGTCTCGGGATCCCGCAGCCGCTTTAGCATCTCCGGAATGCCACCCTCTTGCACCCAATCGGGAATGAGTTGGTGCAGGTGTGTTCCGGCTGCGGTGTACGGGTACATGTCATAGGTCACGTCCTGCCCGGCGGACCTTGCATCCTCGACGACATCGGTCACGAGGGAGCCCTGTCCGTAGAGACGGCTGTCGATGATGGCCATGTGGGAGTATTGGACGGGCACCCCCGCCCGGAGGCCAATACTGATAGCCTCTTCCATTGCACCGACATTGTTGCCGGCCCACTCGCGGGCGTGGGTGGCGTAGAAAGCGCCGTCGTAGGCCGAGATAGCGTCTGTGATAGCGGCCAGTTCGTCAGTGTTCGAATAGCTTGACGGAGGGAGCGTCAGCCCTGTCGTAAAACTGAAAGCACCCTGCTCCACGGCTTTTGCGGCTAGCACTCGCATCGTCTCTAGTTCATCGGGAGTCGGCGGTCGGTCGTCTGCCAGTCCTGCCGCGAACCGCAGGGCGTTGTGGCCTACCTGTGTGGCGATGTTCACGCTGATGTCGGTATCCGCCACGCGGGCCGCCCAGCCGTCCAGGTCGGTCCAGTCGCACTCGATAGGCGAGGTATGTGATCGCCTGATTGCCTCCCAGCCCATGGGTCCCACGGGGAACGGCGACATGCCGCAGTTCCCCACGACCTCGGTGGTCACGCCTTGGTAGGCTTTACTCTCCGCGGACGGATCGTCGAGGATCGTGAAGTCCGAGTGGGAGTGCATATCGATGAATCCCGGGGTGACGACATGGCCGGAGGCATCTATCCTGCAGGCCGCCTCGGCGTCATGCAGGTTCCCTACGGCCTCGATCTTGTTGTCCAAGATGCCGACGTCGGCCCGATAGCCGGGATCACCGGTTCCGTCAACCACTGTTCCGTTCACAATCAGAGCATCGAAGGGCATTCAGCTGCTCCTTGTCATAGATGCGGTTTGGTGGCGTTCCCTTATCGATCTCCGTTACCTAATGAATATCCAGCAACTTGCCTCGCATTGAATCGTCCAGCGGAAGGGAGACGGCCTTCATGCCGGCATCGGACGATTGGTGAAAGGCGACGATGATCTCGAGAGCCAGCCGCCCGTCCTCGCCGGAAGACGCGGTGGGGGAGCCAGTCTCGATAGCCCGCATCAGATCACGGTAGCCGCCCTGGGCGGCCGCGTTGTCGTCGAAGGCAGGGACATTGAAGTCGTGTTTGATCAACGGGGCTCTGTTTCGGAAGGCGTGAGAGTCTCTGTCACGAGCGTGGTAGTCGACCCGCCACTTGCCTGACTCGTGC
>JASLXL010000118.1 GCA_030740335.1 SAR202 cluster bacterium
CACTGCGAGATGGGGGTGCCGAGGTGGTGCTGTGCGCCAGCAATCCTCTGAGCACTCAAGACGACGTGGCCGCGGCGCTGGCGATTGAGTACGGGATCGCAACGTACGCGATCAAGGGCGAAGATGACGAGACCTACTACCGGCACATCAACGCCGCCCTGGACCACAAGCCCAACATCACGATGGACGATGGCGCCGATCTGGTAGCCGCGCTCCATTCGACCAGGACGGATATGCTCGATGGCATCGTAGGCGGGACAGAGGAGACGACAACCGGAGTGATCCGTCTCAACAGCCTCGCGGCGGAAGGCAAGCTGCGATACCCGATCATCGCTGTCAACGACGCAGACACGAAACACTTTTTTGACAACCGCTACGGTACGGGCCAGAGCACACTCGACGGTATCACCCGTGCGACCAACGTTCTCTGGGCCGGCAAGACTGTGGTCGTCGCCGGGTACGGCTGGTGCGGAAAGGGCGTTGCAATGCGGGCCAAGGGCATGGGCGCGAATGTCGTCGTGACTGAGATCAACCCCGTGCGTGCCCTCGAGGCCGCAATGGATGGTCACCGGGTCATGTCCATGCTCGAAGCCTCCTCGATAGGCGATATCTTCATCACACTTACCGGTGGCATGAAAGCAGTTGCTCGCCCTCACATTGAAGTGATGAAGGATGGCGCGATTATCGCCAATAGCGGCCACTTCAACGTCGAAATCGAGATCGAGGTGCTTGAGGAGATGGCCGACGCCAAGCAGGGAGTTCGACCTATGGTAGATGAGTATCTGATGCAGGACGGTCGGAAGCTCTATCTGCTTGGCGAGGGCCGGCTCATCAACCTGGCCGCCGCCGAAGGACATCCGTCCGCAGTTATGGACATGTCTTTCGCTAACCAGGCCCTGTGCGCGGAGTACATGGCCCAGACGGCCCACACGCTTGAGAAGAAGGTGTACGCTGTGCCTACGGACATCGATCAGGAGATTGGTGCCCTGAAGCTTCGCGCCATGGGCATCGCAATCGATACACTGACGACAGAGCAGCAGAAGTACCTGGACAGTTGGGATGTGGGCACCTAGGCCCGCTGCTGGGAAAAGAGGTGTGCAGATGGGCATAGCCCCGTCGCCTGTCCAGAGCGAAGTCGAAGGGCCGAGTGTGTGAGGGTGTTCCTCATATATATTCTGCCCTTGTCTTTTGAAAACGAGGCAGTAATGTGACTAGGGGTGGTTTCCCCGCATCTCGCGGGGCCGCTCTCTAGTATGGGAATATCGAGCAATACGAGGAGGAACCCAAGGTGGCGTACAGTTTTACAGATTCGCCCTTCATTCTATTCACGTCCGAGTCGGTGACCGAAGGCCACCCGGACAAGCTCTGCGACCAGATTTCTGATGCGATTCTGGACGCTTTGCTAGTCCAGGACGCCGCGGCTCGCGTTGCGTGCGAGGTGTGCGTCACGACCGGACTCGTCGTCGTCATGGGCGAAATCACCACAACCTCCGGCTACGTCGACATCCCCAAGATCGTGCGACGCACGATCAAAGATGCTGGCTATGATGACTCCGACTACGGATTCGACTACAAGTCCTGCGGGGTATCGGTATCTGTCGACGAGCAGTCCCCTGATATCGCCCACGGTGTCGACGTGGCCAAAGAGCTAAGGGGCGAGGTACAGGGCAACGGCGAAGATGTCCAGGCACTGGGCGCCGGGGACCAGGGAATGATGGTTGGCTTTGCTTGCACCGAGACGGAAGAGCTAATGCCGCTGCCTATTTCGCTGTCCCACCAACTAACAGCCAGGCTAGCCGAGGTCCGTAAGGAGAACATCCTCCCCTGGGTACGGCCCGACGGCAAGGCCCAGGTCACAGTAGAGTACTCCTACGGGGTGCCCAAGCGTATTCACACCGTAGTGATTAGCACACAACACAGCCCGGAGGTCAGCCAGTTGGTGATTGAGCGCGATCTGATTGAGCAGGTTGCCAACGTGGTGATCCCAAGCTCGCTGCGTGACAAGGACACCCAGTATCACATCAACCCATCCGGCCGCTTTGTGACTGGCGGACCTGTCGGTGACACCGGCCTCACGGGTCGCAAGATACTCGTGGATACGTACGGCGGTGTTGCACGGCACGGCGGCGGTGCATTTTCCGGCAAGGACCCGACCAAGGTCGATCGCTCCGCTGCATATGCCGCTCGCTACGTCGCGAAGAACCTGGTGGCCGCTGGAGTCGCGGACCGTCTCGAGATACAGCTTTCCTATGCGATTGGCATGGCCCAGCCGATCTCCGTCTCCGTGGAGACTTTCGGTACCAACAAGGTGCCCGACGACGTTATCGTCGCGATGGTGGACAAACACTTCGACCTGCGCCCCGGCGCGATCATCCAGACGCTGGGCCTGCGCAGGCCCATATACAAACAGACCGCAGCCTACGGACACTTCGGTCGGACCGACGTTGACCTCCCTTGGGAGCACACCGACAAGGCCGCCGACATTCGCTGCGATGCCTCCGTAGACGTTGTTGATAAGGGGACCGAGGCCTAGGGAATAACGGAGAGGGTTTGGGGTACGATGTTTTGTGGGGATCGGAGAGTTGTCCTCTAATCCTTGATTCCCCCGGCCGTCAAGATTGGGGTGTGCAGATGGGCGCAGCTCTGTCGCAGGCCCTGATCTCTTCGAAGATCCGGGTTCTGAGGGTGTCCCTCAGATATTTTCTTATTCTTTTTTTCTTTGGGAGGCAGGGTATGTCCGTCTGGGGTGCAGCTCCCCGCTCGCCCCTGAGTTTCACACTCACCTCAGTCCTCTCCCTCAAGGGAGAGGAGGTAAATCGCACCAGTGGCTAGTGACTTCACCCAAGAGATCCTAACGACCCTGAGGCACGTTCCGGGCATCAGCCGGGGCGCTTTGGACGCCATTGAGGCGTGGCTGTCGGATCCTGCGCTGGCGGGTTTTACCCCTCACATAGCTGATCTCGTTGCGTCAAAACAGTGGGACGTGCTCGAGGACTCGTTTTACACACGCCTACGCGTAGGGACAGGCGGGATACGAGGCCCGTTGGGTGTTGGCCCGAACCGTATTAACACTCGGACCATCGGCGAGGCGGCCCAGGGGCTGTGCCGATTCATCGACGACTACGGACCAGAGGCCAAAAGGGCCGGTGTGGTCGTCGGATACGAGGCTCGCAAGCAGTCTCGTGATCTGGCAGTTCTGTCCTGCGAGGTCTTTGCGGCCAGTGGCATCCGTTCCTACATCTTCGACGGTCTGCGTGCTACTCCAGAGATATCCTTTGCCGTTCGCCACCTGGGCGCCACAGCAGGGGTCCAGATTACAGCCTCCCACAATCCGCGCACCGACAACGGATTCAAGTTCTACTGGTCCGACGGAGGCCAGGTGGTACCACCCCACGATGCCCGTTTCATGGAGCTGGTGGCTGGCGTGGAGACCATCGACCGCATGCCGATCGACCGCGCCAGAATGGCAAGTCTGATTGCCGATGTCGGCCCAGAGATCGACGTCGCCTACCTCAACGCTGTCCGAGGCCTCTCCGCGTTGGACACGAGATCGGCGACGATAGTATTCAGCCCCATGCACGGAGCCGGCTCCACCAACGTATTGCCCGTCCTGCGGAACGAGGGTTTTGCCGTCACGATCGTGCCGGAGCAGATTGAGCCCGACGAAAACTTTCCGACGGCGCCGGGCGACCTGATCAACCCCGAATACCGTGAGGTAATGGAGATCCCGGTCCAGTTAGCGGAGGCACAAGGGGCCGACCTGGCCATATCCTCCGACCCGGACGCAGACAGGCTTGGGGTGGCGGTCAAAGTGTCTTGGGGTTCGCCGTCGGTCCAGGTGCTCACAGGCAACCAGGTCGGCGCAGCACTCACCCACTACTTGCTGTCGCGACGGCGGGAGCAAGGAAAACTCGCTGAAGACGATTTGGTACTCACAACGGCGGTCACGACGAGCCTGATCTCGGACATCGCCGCGAGTTTTGGGCTGACTCCGCGAGACGATTTACTAGTCGGATTCAAGTTCATCGCAGAGATCATTGAGGGTTTGGACGAAACGTCCAGGTTCGTGTTCGCAGCCGAGGAGAGCCTCGGGTATCTGGCGGGCGGCTTTGTACGTGACAAGGACGCGGCGATCGCGTCCCTGCTCGTCTGTGAGATGGCCTCCTGGCTCAAAGACCGCGACGAAACGGTGATCCAGTACATCGACGAGTTGTACCGTGAGTACGGGTACTACAAGAACGCACAGTACCTGGTGGAACTGCCCGGTAAGAGTGGCCGCGATATCATGGAGGCCGCCATGATCTATCTGCGCGCCCACCCACCCTCTGAGCTTGCCGGCACCTGTGTCACCGAAATCTCGGACCTGCTCGATGAGTCGATGAGCAACCCCGAGAGCTACAGGATGGGTGGCTCAACCGATGTTGTGAGGCTCTATCTGTCCGAGGACCACCGGACCCGTGTGACGGTGCGTCCCTCCGGCACTGAACCCAAGTTGAAGATCTACGTGCAACGCCGTAGCACGGTCGGAGATAGTCTCGACGTGGCAAAGGCCCAGGGGAACGCGGTCGCCGCTAGCCTTGGCGAGGCGACCCTGGAGTACTGCCGGAGTGGGCTTGCTGGAACGTTACGGCTTGATTGGGACCGTTCTACTCACCGAACGATTTGACCTCTTGGCGTCGTGTGACCCACGGCCGGGTCGGGGTGTATAATCGCCCCCTAACCCCCCATAGGGAGCGCCCTATGCGAACCGGCTCCGCCGGGTCCATGCTCGACCGAAAGCCCCTGCTCATGCTCATGGACGGCCATGCGATGGTCTACCGCGCCTTCCACGCCATCCCTGAGCCGCTAAACGTCTCCAAGACAGGTGAGGAGGTCCGCGCCGTCTACGGATTCCTCAACGCCTTCCTGCGAGCTCTTACAGACTACAACCCGACTCACTGCGCCATCGCCTTCGATCTCCCTAAACCCACTTTCCGCCACAAGGAGTTCGCAGACTACAAGGCGCACCGCCCGCCGCCGCCGCCAGAGTTGCGCCCGCAATTTGATCGGGTGAGGGGCTTCATGGAGGCCTTCGAGGTCCCGATCTTCGACATGGCCGGATACGAAGCCGACGACGTGATCGGTAGCCTCTGCCGTCAGGCGGAAGATCAGCAGATCGACACGATAGTCCTATCGGGCGACAGTGACCTGCTGCAACTGGTCTCGCCGTACGTGAAGGTTGTACTCAGTTACAGTGTGCAGCGGACCACCGTCTATGACGTTGAAAAAGTGAAGGAGAGATACGGTGGGCTTGGGCCTGAGACGGTCCCTGACATCAAGGCCTTGCAGGGCGACTCGTCCGACAACATACCCGGTGTCCCCGGCGTAGGCGCGAAGACTGCCATAAAGCTACTGAGCCAGTTCGACACCATAGAGGGCATCTTCGAGAGGCTGGATGAGGTCTCGCCGCCAAAGGCCCAACAGAGCCTTCGAGACAACAAGGAACAGGCCCTCCAAGGCAAATACCTGACCACAATCGTGCGCGAACTTTACGATGATCTGGATATCTCCGCAACCAAATTCTGGCAGTACGATCGATCCAAGATCGTGGAAAAACTCGGCGAGCTAGAGTTCCATACCATAGTTTCGCGCATCCCGAACCCCGGCGAGTCCATGGCCCATCCGGAGAGTCAGTTCGCACTCGGCACACCCCGAGCCGAGTCCCAGGGCCAACTCGGGCTCTACACACCTGCCCGTGATACCAGGTACCAGGTGGTGGACACCCTCGAATCCTTGCGGAAGTTGGCCATGCTATTGGACACGCCTCAAGGGTTCGCCTTTGGCGTCGTTACGACAGGCACCACTGCCACCGAAACCGGGCTGACGGGCATCATGCTGACCAACACCGCCGACGCCGCCTGGTATGTTCCCGTGGGCCACGCCGACGGCACCCAGATCCCTATTCAAGACGTGCTGGACACGCTACGCCCTCTACTCGAACAAGAATCTGTTCCCAAGACGGCTCACAATGCCAATGTGAGCATGACGGCGCTGTTGAGGCTTGGGGTACAAGTCGAGAATCTGGCCTTCGACACGATGCTCGCCGCACACATTGGTGGTAGGAAGTCGGTGGCCCTCGGTTCGCTGGCGCTGGAGTGTCTGGGCGTGGAGCTCACGACGGAGACTGACATTACAGGTACGGGCCGCAAACGGATTACCTTTTCCGAAGCGCCAATCAGTACGGTCGCGGACTATGCCTGCGCCGAGGTCGACCTGACCTGGCAACTTCGCGAAATTCTTGGGAAGGAAGCGGAGGACAAAGGCGTGCGCGACGCTCTGGACAGCGTAGAGATGCCATTGGTGCCTGTCCTGGCTAGGATGCAGGTCGCCGGTGTCGCCCTCGACTCCAGTCATCTGGAAGGCATGGCAGGCACGCTGTCTGCAGATATTTCACGCATCCAGATCGAGATGTACGAGTTGCTGGGCCACGAGTTCAACATCGGATCGTCTCAGCAGCTCGGCCATGTGCTCTTCGAGGAGCTTCGCCTGCCGCCAACCAAACGAACCAAGACCGGCCACTCCACCGATGCGTCGTCATTGGAGGGTCTCAAACACATCATGGACCTTGGCAAGGCTGAGAACGTGGATCCCAAGGCGGTCCAGGTTCTGGACAATGTGATGGAATACCGCCAACTCACCAAGATCAAGTCCACCTACGTCGATGCCCTTCCGGCGCAGGTCAACCTGGCAACCGGTCGCATTCACACCAGCTACCACCAGACTGGCTCCGCCACGGGGCGGGTTTCCAGCAACGACCCCAACGTGCAGAATATCCCTGTCAGAACGGAGCTGGGGCGGCAGGTCCGCGAGGCATTCGTCGCGGAGCGTGCTCCCGAATGGACGCTTTTGGCGGCGGACTATTCGCAGATCGAGCTACGTATCCTTGCCCACCTCTCGAAAGATCCCGGACTGCTCGAAGCCTTCCGGAGCGGTCTTGATATCCACTCAGCAACCGCGTCTTCGGCCTACGGCGTGCAGATAGAGGACGTGACTGATGACATGCGTCGGATAGCCAAGATCATGAACTTCGGCGTTGTGTACGGCCTCAGCCCCTTCGGGATTAGCCGGCAGACCGGCCTCAGCGCCGACGAGGGCAAGGCCTTCACAGAGTCCTACTTCGGGCAGTATCCGGGCATCCAGCAGTTCATTGCCTCGATCAAGGAACGGGTTGCCCAGATCGGATACGTCGAGACCCTTGTGGGCAGGCGGCGCTATATACCTGAGATCAGATCGGGGAGCGCACAGGTCAAGGCAGCCGGGGAGCGTATGGCTGTGAATATGCCCATCCAGGGCACAGCCGCCGATATTATCAAGTTGGCCATGATACGGATCCAGCGCGAGATAGACGATCGTAGTCTTGAGTCGTTGATGATCATCCAGGTCCACGACGAGCTCATCTTTGAGGTTCCACGCCATGAACTGGACACCATGAAGACTCTTGTTCTCGAGCTGATGCCGGCCGCGATGGACCTGGCGGTGCCCCTCGACGTAGAGCTCAAAGTGGGCGACAACTGGGGCGAGATGGTCTGAGGGATGGACGCGTGGACACTTTGTGCGGAATTCACCTCGCCTAGGTTCTAAGCTCGTGCTCATGTCGATCTGTCCTAGGAAATGACTATGTGGATCAACTAATGTCCGAGTCGATTTACTCCACAGTAACTGTTGATGGACTGCGACTTGCCTACAGCGGCTGGGGTGGCTCAGGCCCCTACATCGTAGTTCTCCACGGCCTGAGATCGTCCCGACAAAACTGGGACTCGGCCGTTTCACTATTACGCCAGCGATGGCGAGTCCTCGCGCAGGATATGCGAGGACATGGGGACAGCGACACACGGGACAACGACTAGGATATGTCGGGGTTCGTCTCTGATCTGCATGGGTTCTTAACGGCCCTCGATGTCAGTAACCCGCTGCTGGTTGGTCACTCCCTCGCAGCGAGTGTAGTCGCAGAGTATGGAAAATCCTACCCTTCAGCGTCATGCGGCCTAGTATTCATCGACGGCGTTTTGCCTCCACCTCCCCTGTCGGAAGCCAGAGAAGGGGTCTTTGATCGTTTTGCGAGTCGGGTTATGAGGGCATCACATTGGCGGAATTGAATAAGAAGCTTCGGTCTGGGACCATGACCTCATGGTCGTCCTGTCCCAAATTCGAACAGAGGTTGTCATCAAGCCGACCCGCGATAATAAAGACTCTGCCAGAGGCCAAGCCGACTCACAAAAAGAAGAACCGGTTGCCAGGGCGCGTGGACTTCTTGGCAATTGCAAGGTTTTGTGGCTAGAGAACATCAATCACAGCGCTACCTTGGAGCACCCGCAAAATATTGCCACCACTCTCTGTTCGCATGTCGATTCGTCCTTTTCCGAACCAGATACAGCGGAGGGAATTCCCAAACGGTAGTGTTTGGTGAACACCCTGCCAACTACGTTGACACTGTTCGGTCCGTTAACTAACATGTAACGTGCCGACACGTACTCAGCACGTGGAAGGGGTCTCAAACTTGGAGAGCAATCCTCCAGTCAGCCTGATGCAAGCTGTAGGCATCTATGTTGCTAGTCTTCGTAGCGAAGACAGCCAGTCTAATGCCCAACAGCACCTGATGAAGTTCGTCCAGTGGTGCGGCGCCGAAAGGCAAATTGTAGACATAAGACCCTCGGAGATTGGCGAATACGGTGAGAAGTCAGTTGGTTCTACCGGCGGCGCGCAGGCCGTGGAGCGACTCCAGGGTGTGCGCAAGTTCCTCTCATTTGCCAAGAAAAAAGGGTTGACAGAACACAACCTCGCCCAACATCTGAGGATACGCAAGGGCAAGAGCCGATCCCTTAAGGCGTCTGGCGCAGCAGAAGCCAACATAGTCGAACTGACCATTGAAGGGCACAAGCAACTCGTCGATGAGTTGGAGGGGCTGAAGGGCGAAAGAGTACCCATTGCCGCGGAGATTCGTCGTGCAGCCGCTGACAAGGACGTCAGAGAGAACGTGCCCCTTGAGGCTGCTCGTGAACAGTTGGGACTCGTCGAGGCACGCATTAGGCAGATAGAGTCCACGCTGAAAAACTCGGTCGTCGTGCAGCACTCCGGCGAAAAGGCTAAGACGGTCCGCGTTGGCACCAAGGTTCACCTGAAAGACCTGGGAAACGGGCGCGAGACCAGGTACACCGTTGTCAGCGCATCTGAAGCGCGTCCCCTTGAGGGCAAGATTTCGGATGTGTCGCCCGTGGGCAAGGCGCTCATGAGGCGAAGCGCTGGACAGGAGATACGTGTCGATACCCCGCGAGGACAGCTGAAGTACCGGATTGTCAAGCTTACCTCCTAGTCTCGGATGACCCTAGTGCGAGGCGAAAGGCCCGCCATTGGCGGGCCTTTGTGATGCCCGCAGTCACCGATTATTTGAGGTCTTGCAGCGGGTATTTACCAAGCACCGCCCGCGACCCTTCAAGTACACCACCAGATTCCGTCACGGACATGGAGTCATGGAAGAAGCAATAACCAGACTGGTCTTTCAACTGGCCGTTATCTTGGTGGTCGCGAAGCTTGCTGGCGAGGGCTTCGAGCGCTTCCTGAAGATGCCCGCCGTTCTCGGCGAACTGGCTGCAGGCATATTTATAGGACCCTTCGCCCTCGGCGCAGTTGACGTGCCTGGCTTAGGTCCATTATTCGAGCATATACCGGAGACCATAGGAGGCGAAGAGGTTGCCGTTCCTGTCTCCGAGGGGCTCTGGTCGCTCGCCCAGGTAGGCTCCATAGTCCTACTGTTCATGGCTGGTCTGGAGACGGACCTGAGACAGTTCCTGCGCTACGCCTGGCCCGCGAGTCTGGTTGCCCTCGGAGGGGTCGTGGTTCCCTTCGCTTTAGGCACTGGCCTCACCGTCGCGTTTGGTTTCGCCGATAGCATCACCGATGTCAAGGCGCTGTTCATCGGTGCGGTCATGACCGCCACATCCATCGGAATCACGGTCCGTGTCCTTGGCGACCTGAGGAGGCTGACCACCCCGGAAGGGGTCACCATTCTCGGTGCAGCCGTGTTGGATGACGTCATCGGGATACTGGTGCTCACCATCGTGGTCGGCCTTGGAGATACCGGCGAGATCGTCCCCAGCGAGGTTGGCCTCGTAGCTCTCAAGACATTTGGCTTCTGGCTTGCCTTGACTGGCATCGGCATTCTGCTTTCCAATCGCATCTCGGCCGTTTTGATGTCCTTCAAGGTCAGTGGCGCGGCCGTAGCGCTGGCACTCGCCATCGCGTTCCTTGCCTCCGGTCTGGCCGAGAGCTTCGGCTTGGCGATGATCATCGGCGCATTTTCCATCGGCCTGGCGCTGTCGGGAACAGACCTAGCCCACTCGCTGGACGAGCCCCTGAGAGCAGTCTACTCAGCTCTAGTGCCGATCTTCTTCGTGGTCATGGGCATGCTGGTGGACGTGAGCGCCCTCGGCGGCGTCGTGGTCTTCGGGTTGGTGATGACGTTGGCAGCAGTAATAGGCAAGGTCGCTGGAAGCGGCCTACCGGCCCTGGGCGTCGGGTTCAACCGTGTGGGAGCCTGGCGTATAGGCATTGGCATGCTTCCTAGGGGTGAGGTGGCCCTGATTATGGCCGGAATCGGCATCAGCAAGGGCATTATCGGCCAGGATCTCTATGGCGTCGCGATACTGATGACTATCATCACTACAGCGGTTGCGCCTCCGGTGCTCGCACTCTCGTTCCGCAGTGGAGCCGCTGGAGCTCGTACGCCATTCTCCGGGAACGAGGACGATGGCTAGTAGCGTGACCACTGCGGAGTCCACGGATCTTGTCGAGGAGTTGAGACGCCTCGTCGATGGAGAGGTCCGTTTCGACTCCATCACGCGCTCGCTGTACTCCACGGACGCCAGTATCTATCGAATTGAGCCCATAGGAGTGATCCTCCCACGCACCGACGAAGATGTCATCGCGGTCGTCGAGGCCGCAGCACGCCATAATGTGCCCGTCCTGCCCAGGGGCGGTGGAACCAGTCTGGCCGGGCAGACTGTCGGTAACGCCGTGGTCATGGACTTTTCGAAGTACATGCGCCACGTTGTTGAGGTCAACGCCGAGGAGCGATGGGTCCGCACACAGCCCGGCATCATCCTCGACGAACTCGACCGCCACCTTGCGCCCTATGGACTCCATTTCGGTCCGGACCCCAGCACCAGCAACCGCGGTAACATCGGTGGGGCGCTTGGAAACAACTCTTGTGGTGCACACTCGATCATGTACGGTAAGACCGTCGACAACGTCATCGGTCTCGAAACCGTGCTTTCCAACGGCGATCGCGCCACGCTGGGCCGGGTCGACCGCTCATCGTTGGATGCCAGGCTGCGCGCCAAGGGACTGGAAGGCGATATCTTTCGGGCGCTCCGCTCCATCGGTGAGGAAACCGTGGTCGAGGTCAAGTCACGGTACCCGAAGATCCAACGCCGTGTCTCGGGATACAACCTGGATGATTTGGAAGGTGGCGGACCTTTCGACATGGCCCGTTTCGTAGTCGGCTCTGAGGGTACCCTGCTAACGATCACCGAGGCTAAGCTTGCACTGGTCCCGAATCCCGCCTACAAGCGCCTTGCCGTGCTCCACTTCGCCAGCGTAGCCGAGTCGATGGAGGCTACGGTAGTCGTACTAGAGCTAGCGCCTGCGGCCGTCGAACTGATCGACTCCATGATCATCCGTCAGGCCAGCGCCAATTTGGAATACTCCCGTCAGATGGGCTTCATCCAGGGTGATCCGGAAGCGTTGCTGCTTGTAGAGGTCGTAGGCGACTCTGATGTTGAAGTCGAGTCGAAGTTGGACTCACTTGATGCCAAGAACCTCGGCTACGCCACTACGCGAGTCTCCGAACCCAAGGAGCAGGCATCGGTCTGGGCGGTGCGAAAGGCCGGCCTCGGCCTCATGATGAATGTCACCGGGCCAGAAAAACCCCTGCCCTTTGTAGAGGACACCGCCGTTGCCCCTGAGCGCCTCCCTGAATACGTTCGCCGGTTCGACGAGATCGTCAAGGCCAATGGAACCACCGCCGGCTACTACGGTCACGCCAGCGTCGGTTGTCTGCACATCCGGCCCTTGATCGACCTGAAGGGCGTCGAGGGCGTTGAGCGCATGGCGGCCATCACCGACCAAATCAGCGACCTGGTGCTGGAGTTTGGCGGTTCAATGTCCGGTGAACACGGCGATGGCCTTGCCCGTAGCGCATTAACCGAGAAGATGTTCGGTCCAAACATCTACGAGGCGTTTCGCCGTGTGAAGGGCGCATTCGATCCTCAGGGCATCATGAACCCTGGAAAGATCGTTGATGCGCCTTCCATGACCGAAAACCTAAAGATCGGACCTGACTACAAGACACTGGGACTGTCTACAGGCTTCGCATTTTCGCAAGAGGGCGGGTTCGCCGCCGCCGTCGAGATGTGCAACGGACAGGGGGCCTGCCGCAAGATTCAAGGTGGGACCATGTGCCCGTCGTTCATGGCAACTCGCGACGAGGAGCACTCGACCCGAGGACGCGCCAACGCTTTGCGCGCTGCTATCTCAGGCGCACTGCCCGTCGATGCTATTGGGAGCCAGCGCCTCTATGACGTGATGGACCTGTGCCTGGGGTGCAAGGGTTGCAAGGCGGAGTGCCCCTCCAACGTGGACATGGCCAAGCTCAAGTATGAGTTTCTAGACCGCTACCGTAAGACCAACGGGTACGGCTTGCGGGAGCGCTTGTTCGGAAACATTGCACGACTCGGCAAGCTGGGCTCCATGTTCGCGCCGTTCTCCAATTGGGCCATGCGGTCCCAGGGCATAAAGGACCTGCTCGAACGGTATGCCGGGATTGACCGGCGACGCGACCTGCCATCATTCGCGAGCCAGAGTTTCGTCCAGTGGTTCCGCGCCCGGGGCGGCTCTCCCGAAACCACAAGAGGCCCGGTCCTTCTTTTCGCCGACACGTTCACCAACTACAACCACCCGGAATTGGGCCACGCGGCGGTCAAGGTCCTGGAGTGCCTGGGATATCAGGTCATCGTACCCTCGACCGGCTGCTGCGGCAGGCCAATGATGTCGGCTGGGATGCTCGACAAGGCCAAGAGCGCGGCGCGGCACAACATCGAACAGCTACTGCCGTACATCGACAACGGAGTCAAGCTGGTAGGGATAGAGCCTAGCTGCATCCTGAGCCTCAGCGACGAGTACCCGGACCTTCTTGGCGACGACGACGGCGCCACCAGGGTCGCCGATAGCGTAATGCTCATCGAGGAGTTCGTAGCGTACGCCGCCGACAAGGACGGCGCGCACCTCAACTTCACGAAGCCCCCTGGCAAGGTGATGTACCACGGCCATTGCCATCAGAAAGCCCTC
>JASLXL010000119.1 GCA_030740335.1 SAR202 cluster bacterium
GTAGGTGTATCCCAAATCCGAGTGCACTGCACCGAAAGACCACGTTGTCAGCGGTAGAATTGGCACAGGTGTGGGATCAGGCGATGGTGTAGTACAGGCGAGGTCCGCGACGATCGGCAAGGCAACGAGTAATGGAATGGGGCGGGTACCACCTACGAATCATGATTGGAGTGGCAACACGGCCACCCAGCCACCGGTGGAGCGACTATTTGCCCGTCGTCTCCACACCCTCTCAAGCGAAACGGGGAGGGGGGTGCTCTGGTGGAGCGCCCGAGAGGGTTCCGGGGTGGCTGAGCGATACGGCTGCACTTCGGGATCTGGGAGGACCCCGCCGTTCCGTATCTGACTGTACATTAATACAGAACAGATGTACTTGTCAATAGTCGGAACATATGTTTCCTGCCCAATCTAGGAAAGTCGGACTTCGGCCATACCACCGATCATACCCCGGACGTTACCAAGCGCATTACCTGGTATAGCCCGGCGCCAAGTAGCGCCACGACCGGGAAGGTTAGAACCCAGCCGTAGACGATTTCCTTTGCGACTCCCCAGCGTACCGCAGAGAGCCGGACCGTCGAGCCCATACCCAGAATGGACGACGTGATAACGTGGGTCGTACTTACGGGAACACCGGTGCGGGACGCGACCTCGATCACTGTGGCTGCTGACATCTCAGCGGCGAACCCGTGAGGAGAGCGCATCTTGACTATGCGGACCCCCAATGTGTTTATCACCCTACGGCCGCCGAGATATGTTCCTACGGCCATGATGGCGCCCGATAGGATGATCACCCATAAGGGCACCTCGAACGCGATTCCCCTGGATTCCCAGTCATAAAACACTGCAATGGCTAGAGTGATGATTCCCATGGTTTTCTGGGCATCATTGGAACCGTGGCTAAAAGCCATAGCCGCTGCAGTCACCATCTGAGCTTTGCCGAATATTGAAGATACGAAGGTCCTTGTGCTTCTGCGGAATATCCAGTAAATCGACAACATGACGAGATAACCGCCAATGAAACCGAGAATCGGCGAAAACGCCAGCCCCAGAAGTATCTTACGAATACCGGCAACCTGGAGCACACTCCATCCGCCGTGGGATATCCCGGACCCGGCCACGCCGGATATCAGACTGTGACTACCAGACACGGGCATTCCGAGCCGCGTAGCCCAGAAAACCCACAGAGCTGCGGCCATCACTCC
Organism: SAR202 cluster bacterium; assembly: GCA_030740335.1. The sequence continues at coordinate 1,203 of JASLXL010000119.1, forward strand.
GGCGGCGACCGTGACGAGGGTGATGGCCTCCGGGTCCACGACACCCTTCCCCACAGCCTTAGCGACCGCGGTACCCGATATCGCGCCCACGAAGTTCATGACAGCTGCCATCAGCACGGCTGCTAGGGGAGTCATCACCCTGGTGGACACGACCGTAGCAATGGCATTGGCTGCGTCGTTGAAACCGTTGGAAAGCTCGAATAGTAAGGCTATGCCGACCACAATCACAAGAAAGAAGAACTGGGACTGATCAATCATTGACGGTCCTTATAGTCGGGGTAGCCCGAAAACCTATGGGTCAAGAATGCTTGAGTACGATTCCTTCGAGAACATTGGCGGCGTCTTCGGCTCGATCTGTAGCCTCTTCCAGGGTATTGTAGATATCCCGCCATTTGAGGATGTGGACGACGTCCGTGCCGTTGCTAAACAGCTCGCCCATGGCACGACTGAGGACCTGGTCCGCTTCATTTTCCAGACGATTTATCTCCACCGACAAGGGTAGGATCTCTCGGAGCTTCGAGCTGCGCGTGGACAGCAACCCCATGGCTCTCTCAAGTTGATCAGCGCAGCTAATGATGATCGTCGAAAGGTGCCTGGCGAACTCTGTAGGCTCTTCGATCTTGTAGGCTAGGGTGTACTGTGCCGCCTCATCAATGGCGTCGATTACGTCATCGAGTCGTCCCGCCAGTGCCAGGATGTCCTCGCGATCAATGGGCGTGACGAAGGTGGTGTGGAGCGAGTAAGTGATATCGTGAATGATCTGGTCGCCGAACTCTTCCAGCTCCTTGATCTCAAGCACCTTGGCAGGAACGTTTTCGAAATTCAACATCAGATCGTGCAGGCTCCTGGCCACTTGCTGAATATTCATCGCACTTTGATGCAATAGGAAGAAAAACTTCTCGTCCTTCGGCATAAACGAAAATGAAAGTTTCAATTTACCCTCCAAGACATTCTTCGATTCCTAACCTTGAGCCTATGAGTGACGAATGAGTGACGAATTGCAATATTTGTGATCCATAAGTTGACCGCACGGGAACAAAAAAAAACCCTTCACCTCTAGGTGAAGGGTTGTGCTCAGGTAGCCGCTGCGGCTTGTTGTTGCACGGGTCGTACGGGATCGACTCGTACGGCGTATTCTTTCTTAGCATGGTCGACTACGAGCCTAGCATCGAGTGCACAGGATGTCAACAGTCTTCAGATGCCGAGAGAATTCGAGGTCCGATAGCCCGTAGTTGGCTTTACAGTCCAGTCGTGAGGTAGATATAATCTCTAGGACGTGGCGAGAGCCGCTGCCGTTCAACACGTACCCGGAGAGTCGAATTGGCCGTACGACCCATACTAGAGTATCCGCACGTCGCGCTCAGGCAAAAGGCGAAGAAGGTGCGCAAAATCGACAAGTCGATCCTGTCGCTCGCCGACGATCTGATCGACACGCTATATGAGGTTGGCGGGGTTGGCCTAGCCGCCAACCAGATCGGCGTACTTAGACGCGTCATTGTGATCCAGCTCCCGGATGAAGAGGAACCAAGGGTCTACGTGAACCCCGAGATAACACACCGAGAGGGCGAACGCGACATTGAGGAGGGGTGCCTGAGCATCCCTGGATACCACGCCATTGTGACTCGCTCCATTTGGGTCAAAGCCAAGGGGCTTGACCGCCAGTCGAAGTTGATTCGTCTTCGAGCCGAAGATCTCCTTGCCCAAGCGCTGGAGCATGAGATCGATCACCTGAACGGTATCCTTTATCTGGACCACCTTGAGAGCCATCAGGACCTCATACCGAACGATCAACGCTCTGCGGAAGTTGCGGAGGTAGGGGCCTGATGGCCGATCACTCATGAGCCAGACCACGGAGACCGAAACTCCATCACTTCACGGCGATAGTGACCTCCAACAAGCCATGACCGTTCTGGTGGGCTATTTCTCTACGCGAAGTAGATCGGCCTTTGTGGTCGGAGGGGCTGTCCGTGACGCCATCCTCGGGAGACCAGTCGGGGACATCGACGTGGCGACGGAGGACGACCCGCAAACGTTTGGGGAGGGACTGGCCAATGCGCTTGGCTGGAACCCGACGCCTCTGGACGATCAGAGGGGGATCCTGCGAATAGCACCACCCGGAGGGATCGGCCTGCACTTCGACGTCGCCCCTCTTCGCGGTGGAATCGACGAGGACCTGGGACACAGAGATTTTTCCATTGACGCAATGGCGTTCCCTCTGTCGGGGGGCAGCGTGCTAGGAGACGTCGATGACCTGATCGACCCTCATGGCGGAATGCAGGACCTCGAAAGAGGCGTCGTGAGGGCGTTGTCACCGCAGGTTTTTTCTGACGACCCCGTACGATTGATGCGTGCTCAACGACTCGCATCGCAACTCGGATTCGCCATAGAGGAGCGAACTGCGGATGCCATTATGGAACGGGCGGGGCTCGTCACGACTGTGGCGCCTGAGCGAGTCCGAGAGGAACTGCTTAAGATTCTAGACGCAGATGATGCAACTGCGTCGCTTCGATCCCTGGACAGGCTCGGGCTGTTGTGTGAGCTGATCCCTGAGCTTGAGGAAGCCAGGGGTGTGGAGCAGCCGAAAGAGCACTACTGGGACGTCCTCGAACATTGCCTCGAAGCCGCAGGACAGGTTCAACGGGTCCTCGGACCCTCCGGAGAGCAGGAATCTCATTTTGATATGGTCCCGCGATTCGACGCCATGGATGCTTACTTCGACGAGACGGTCAGCGATGGCCACGGGCGCAAGGTTCTGGCAGTGCTCGCTGGCCTTCTCCATGATGTAGCGAAGCCTGTCACCAAGACAACTGAGGACTCGGGCCGAGTCAGGTTCCTGGGCCACCATACGGAAGGCGCCAAGCTCACCGAGGGTGTCATGCAGAGACTGCGGCTCAGCAGTCGCGGGACGGCGCTGGTCAGCACTATGGTCGAGCACCACCTGCGACCAGGCCAGATGGCCGAGCCTGGTAAGATGCCTACGGTTAGAGCGACATACCGCTACTATCGTGATGTCAGCGACGCAGCGACGGCCACGGTCTACCTGAACCTTGCCGACTACCTGGCAGCCAGGGGACCTGATTTGGACATGGATGACTGGTCGGACCACTGCAAGGTGGCAGAGCATATTCTTCAGGGCCGAACAATGGGACCAAAGACAACACACTCTCCCCTATTGGGCGGGCACGATATCATGGATGAATTCTTGCTCTCCCCCGGCTCCCAGGTTGGGATGCTCCTAGAAGTAGTCCGGGAGGCTGAGGCGAGCGGAGAAATATCAACCAAGCAAGAAGCGATATTGCTGGTTAAGTCAAGGCTAGACAACGGAGGCGGCGGTGCGTAGATACGCCCGAACACTGGCATTTGTTCTCATTTTGGTGGTTGTAGCAGGTCTCGCCGTGGGCTTCCAGGAGATCTCGATCAGGGGCTTCGAGCGCGGTGGCGACACCCTGCTAGGGCTAACCCTCGGACTGGATCTCCAGGGAGGCAGCCATCTCGTATATCAGGCTGATCAGAAGGACGCGGACGGCGAATCGATTACGCCCAGCGCAGACGAGATGCAGTCGCTCCTCCGAACCATTGAGCGGCGGGTAAACTCGGCTGGTCTCGGCGAGCCTATCCTGCAGCTTCTGGGTGACGATCGCCTGCTGATCCAGCTTCCAGGTATTAAAGACCCGGGCCGAGCCAAGTCTCTGATTGGTGAAACGGCCCGCCTCGAGTTCAAGCACCGCCAGTTGAACATGTCCAGGGAGGTTCCAGGGCTCACCGGTAGCTCGGTCCTGAACGTGCAGGTCGGCACTATGACGGAAAGCGGCGAGTTGGATGCGATACCGATCTTCACGCCGGGTACCACCACTCCTCTCACTGCGACAACCACCAAAGCGGTGGGCGCAGCCACGAGCACTGATGAAGGGTCAGCGACGTCCACTGATGCGGTTGGCGATCCTCCACCCGCACCGGCGATTCTGCTGACATTCGAGGATGAGGCGGCCACTGCCCTTGACGGATTCGCTGACCGGATGGAAGCCAGCTTGATTCCTGTCGAAGGGGCAACTCGGATATTCCCTGTCTTCCTTACGATTGGGGTGCCAGGAGCTTCTACCAGATTGATGCGGGTGCCGTACCTGCCAATGATCTCACTCCCGGATGGCACTATATTGCCCATCCCCGGACAGCCACTGGTGGTAAGGGTTGGGGATACCAACCAGTTCATGATCAATCTTTCAGGCGAGTACATATCGATCGAAGAAGCGGTAGCGGTGATCGGCACGTCGCCTACCCTCGTGTTCGGCGAGGAGGCGGGAGCAATCGACGAGGACTTCGGCCTCACCGGCGACGACCTCGCACGAGCCTACCCAAGTCAGCTTCCTCAGTCTGGGCTCCCGGTCGTAAACCTGGAGTTCAACGCCGAAGGCTCAAACAAGTTCGCTGAACTCACATCTCAGATCGCTGGCTCGCCGGACCAGATCGCCATCATTTTGGACGGTGTGGAGTTGATCGCTCCTGTAGTTAACCAGCCGATCACCTCGGGCACGGCGTTCATACAGGGTGCCGGCTTTACCTTCGAGCGGGTGCAAGACATCGCCCTGCTATTGGAAGGTGGCCGCCTGCCGCTCCCCATCACCCTGATCCAGGAGCGCGATGTCGACGCGATTCTCGGGGCGGACTCCCTGAGAAAGAGCACTATCGCGGGTGCTGTTGGCCTTGCTCTAGTCCTGCTCTACATGATCGTCTACTACAGGGCACCTGGCCTGGTCGCCGCGCTCGCCTTGACGATGTATGCGACCCTACTCCTAGCCGTCTTCAAAATGCTGCCTGTGACACTTACACTCTCTGGGATCGCAGCCGCAATTCTTTCGGTGGGCATGGCAGTCGACGCAAACATCCTGATATTCGAGCGGATGAAAGAGGAGTTGCGTGCAGGCCGTACGCTACTGTCCTCTATCAACATTGGATTTAACCGCGCCTGGCCCGCTATTAGAGACGGCAACGTCTCGACGCTGATCACGTGCGCCATTTTGTTCTGGTTCGCGGATACCCTCGGCGCTTCCATCGTCCAGGGCTTCGCTGCAACACTGGCGATGGGTGTCGGGATCAGCATGTTCTCAGCCATTACCATTAGCCGGACACTTCTCCGAATAACAGCAGTGTCTCCTCTGAGCAAACGGCTCGGCTTGTTCGTACCGTCTGGCGGCAGGGATCTGCCGCAGCAAGAGTCTCCGGCAAGTGCCGGGGCATAGTCGATGTCTGGAAACCCCGTCCAAGGAGTTGAGATTTGGACTTTGTAGGCAAGCGAAACTGGTTTTTCCTGCTATCGTTGCTGGTGATCGCGCCGGGCATTGTATTCTTGTTGATTGCACCAGGGCTGAAGCCTGGCATCGACTTCACCGGCGGATCGACGACGGCGATAGAGTTTCGGGCTGAAGTCGATCAGGCTGACCTCAGAGGGGAACTGGCCCAGGCCGGCCATCCGGACTCGATCGTTCAAAAACTCGAGGAACGCACCTTTTTCATTCGGACAAAGGAGTTGTCGGAGGAGGCCAAGGACACTCTCGTCGCGGCGCTAGAGAGCAGCCTGTCGCCGGACGGCGTTATAGTGCTTTCGTTCGACCTAGTATCACCGGTGGTCGCATCGGAGACGGTGTTAAGTGCGATCTGGGCGATTCTGGCCGCTGCGGTGGGCATTTTCCTGTACGTCTGGTGGGCCTTCCGCAACGTGCCCAGCCCGTTTCATTACGGTGCAGCCGCCATCGTGGCGTTGCTGCATGACACGATGGTGGTCGTTGGCATTTTCGCCATTCTTGGGGTGGTGGCTGACATCGAGGTCAACACGATGTTTCTCATCGCGCTGTTAACCGTGATCGGCTATAGCGTGAATGATACTATCGTTGTATTCGACAGACTGCGTGAGAACGTTCTTCTCTATCCAAACCGGACGCTTGCTGCCAATGCCAACCTGAGTATCTCGGAGACCATCGGCAGGTCCCTCAATACGAGCCTGACTCTGCTGTTCACGCTAATGGCACTGCTACTGTTCGGTGGACCGACGATCCGGGTGTTCCTGTGGGTGCTTCTAATAGGCGTGATTGCAGGGACGTACAGCTCGATAGGAGTAGCGACGAACCTCCTTGTCGCATGGGAAGCGGGCTCAATCGGCCGCCTGTTCCGCAGGGGCCGCCCCGAGACCGAAGCCAGCGTCTGATAGAGACTCGCCGGTCATATCATGCTATGACCGGCGTTCGAGCCGCTGCGGCGTGAGGCGCTTCCGCCAACACCAGCATCGGTGCAACGCCCTATCCTATGTCCGTAGTTGAATTAGTATGTCGCTCTGCCTCCGCTGATGTCGAAGACCGCTCCAGTGCTGAACGAACACTCCTTGGACGCGAGCCACGCAACCAGAGCCGCCACTTCAGA
>JASLXL010000120.1 GCA_030740335.1 SAR202 cluster bacterium
GTCGCCATGACGGACAAGCTGGGCATGCGCGAGGGCTTCGGCGACGTGATCGCCGACGGGGTACGGAAGGCCGCCGAGCGCATCGGCAAGGGCTCAGAGCAGTACGCCATACACGTCCAGGGCCAGGAGCTGCCCATGCACGACCCTAAGTTCGAGCCGGCGCTGGCCACCACCTACGTGATGGATGCGACCCCCGGCCGTCACACCCAGGGCCAGGAAGGCATCGTGCCGCCTGGGTTAGACCTCGAACGGGGCGATAAGTACGACTACACCGGCAAGGGCGAACTCCACAGAACAATGGCATCGCTGATGCACGTGGTAAACGCCGCGGGCATCTGCGAGTTCGGGTACATGACCTACGGTGTGAACTTCCTGGTCGACTTCATGACGGCCATCACCGGCACCGAATGGGACGTGGACAAGTTCGTGGAAACGGGCGAGCGCATCGGCACGCTGCGCCATGCCTTCAACTTGAGGGAGGGTCTCAACCCTCTGGAGTTCTACGTGCCGCCGCGCATGATCGGCGAGCGTCCCCTCAAGGTCGGCAACGTCCGGGGCGTGACCGTGGACCTCAAGACCCTGACCAGCGAGTACCTGGAGGCGGTCGACTGGGACCCGAAGACCACCCGGCCCAGCGACAAGAAGCTGGAGGCACTGGGACTGGGCTTCGTCGCCAAGGACATCTAGGCGACGACACGGCCAATCCCTTTGCGTAGAAGACAGGGGCCCCGACGTGAGTCGGGGCTCCTCCCTTTTTCTCTCGGACCGCCAGGGGCGGTACTTAGAGTGTGGCGTGTTGACGCGGATTTTCGACAGTACCTGTCGATACTCTGGTGGGAGTCTCCCCGACGAGTCGGTGCCAATAGAAAAACCCATTCGAACATCCCCCTTTCCTCCTTCCCTTCGGCAGGCTCAGGACAAGCCCTGACCAGGAAGGGGGACGAATTCAGAGATGAGAGACACCCCTTCGGCGATGCTCCCCGAGGGGTCGGTCCTTCCGCGGAAGGACTCCGGGCCAGCACAGATTAAAGGTATCGGAGGGTCCGACGCGTTCATTGTAAATACGTCGGACAGGGACAGGCCCTCAGACCCCCGGCTAGTCCCGACTCGTCGGGACTGCACACCCCATTCTTCAGAAGCCTGCCGGTTATCGTTTCTAGCCTTTTGACAAATCCCACGTAGCAGCCACGACGGGGCCGTCGTGGTGTAGCAAAGTTGTCACACACTAAATGATTCAGCGATCTTGATTGAAACCTTGACAACACCCAACTCCAAGCGATATGGTTATTTATGATTAGTCATACTTGACTATAGCATATCGGACATGAGGATGGCAAATAAACATGGAACGTGAATTGTTGTTACTTGGAATGCTTAGGATCCAAGCCATGCACGGCTATCAGCTACACGAATTAATAGATAGCCACCTTGGCGAAAGTATACAGATCAAGAAGCCGACTGCGTACAGTCTACTCAACAAGATGGCTGAGTCAGGTTGGGTGTCTTATGTAGAAGAACAGGCCGGCAACCGCCCTCTTCGCCGCGTCTACACCACAACAGAGAAAGGCGAAGCAATTTTCCAGCGACTGATCCGTCAGAGTTTGGCTGACTACAAGCCAATGGATTACCTCGGCTCGATCGCTCTGGCGTTCGTTGACGCCATCCCCGCACTTGAAGCCACAGGCCTTTTGCGCGAGCGTCGCGCATCGATTGAACACCTACTTCAATCAACTCAATCCCAAGAAGAACATCCAGGGACCATGCAGCTACTGATTGAGAATCATGTCCGCCATCTTTCAACCGAGCTCCAATGGCTCGATGAAGTGATTGACCGCATAGAACACGACAGGTAGAAGGCAGATGAGTCGGATGAACAATGTAATGGTTGAGGCCGAAGGGCTTCAGAAGTCGTTCGGTAAGGTGACAGCGGTGGCCGGGCTTAGCTTCCGTGTCGAGGCCGGTACTGTACTAGGGCTGCTCGGACCCAATGGTGCAGGCAAGACAACGACCGTGCGGATGCTTGCCACACTGTTGCCTTTGGATGGCGGCCGTGCGTCGGTTGCCGGGTTCGACGTCAGGACTCAGGCGGACATGGTTCGCCAGAGTATCGGACTGGCAGGCCAGTCCGCCGCGGTGGATGAGAACTTGACTGGGCGGGAGAACATCGTGATGTTCGCCCGGCTCTACCATCTGGCGCGAAAGGTGGCGATAGCCCGTGCTGGTGAATTGATAGAACGGTTAGGGCTTGCTGAACTCGCTGATCGGCCAGCGCGAACGTACTCCGGTGGTGAGCGGCGCAGGCTGGATATCGCGGCAAGCCTCGTGGCCAACCCACCGGTCCTGTTCCTGGATGAACCCACCAGCGGACTCGATCCCCGTGGTCGGGTTGCTCTGTGGGACATAATTGCGGAGCTTGCGTCACAAGGGACAACGGTGCTTCTCACCACGCAGTACTTGGAAGAAGCTGACAGGGTAGCTGATCTGATTGTCGTGATCGATAGAGGCACGGTCGCAGCGTCGGGAACCCCCGATGAACTGAAAGATGCGCTTGGACGAAACGTTCTTGAAATTACGGTGGCATCCGCTGACGACCTCGACAGAGCCGCAGCCGTTGTGAGGGATATAAGTTTCCAAGTCGCCACTGGCCCAGAGAAGCGAGCCCTGTCTGTAGGACTCACGGCTAGCAATCGGACGGGACTGGAGGCCCTTCGATTACTTGACGGCACCGGAATCGTGTTAGAAGACTTTCAGCTTCGCCGGCCAACGCTCGACGAGGTTTTCCTTACCATCACCGCTGGCTCTGACGTCGACCACGGGAAGGGAGTGTAATATTGTCCACCCCCAACAGGGCCACAGGGGCTGTGCTCGCGCCTATCGCAGACTGGCAACATGTGATCGTGACCCCGACACTGTTGCGCAAGCTGCGCTGGGCGATACAGGACACCCTGATCGTCACTCAACGCGATCTCCGTCGCGTCGCTCGCAAACCGGAAATATTCGCTGGCGAACTTCTGATGCCCGCGATGTTCCTGCTGCTTTTCAACTACGTCTTCGGTGGGGCGATAGGCACCGGAGCCGGAGTTGACTATACCCAGTTCCTCGTGCCAGCCATCATTGTTATGGCATCTCTCATCGGAGCGACGCAGACAGGAGTAGGCCTCGCCGAGGACCTGTCTAAGGGAGTAGTGGACCGGTTCCGTTCACTCCCCATGTCGGAGGTGGCGGTATTGGCGGGGCGGACGGTCAGTGACGCACTTCGCAATACCGCCTCCATTTCGCTAGTCACCGCGCTAGGTTACTTGATTGGGTTCCGGTTCGAGGCCGGTGTACCCGCCGCTCTTGTTGCCATCTCGATCGCAGTTGCCTTGGGATTCGCGGTCTCATGGATAGTCGTGTTAATCGCGACCCTAGTGCGAAGCGCTGAAGCTGTCGGGATGGTAAACATGTTGTGGTTGATGCCGCTCTGGTTCGCCAGTAGTATGTTCGTACCAACAAACACGATGCCGGGTTGGCTCGAACCAATAGCCCACAATCAGCCGGTTTCCGTGGCGGTGGATGCTTTTCGGGCGTTGAGTACTTCGGGATTCGACGCAGATCTCGTATTAAAGTCGTTGATGTGGTCGGCGGCATTGCTGGCGGTGTTCATTCCCCTGGCAAAGTCCCGTTATCGACGGAGTACCTGATCTTCCGACTCTATTCAGTCAATATCCCTCCATGTAAGGAAGGAGCCCAACAGCGAGTCGCTTTGGGCTCCTCTTTTTATGTTTCTAGGGCCGCCGTGGAGCGCCCGTTTCTGAGCCCGGCATGGGTTCTAGTATCCCAGGGTCTTGTCCACCACGTTCCTGAGCGGCTCCCCGGCCAGGTAGCGGTGCATGTTCTCCTCGAACACGTTGTAGGTCCGCTCGTACAATTCCGGCGAGTTGCCGGCGATGTGCGGCGTCAGTATCACGTTGTCCAGGTCCCAGAGTTCGCTCTCGGGAGGGAGCGGCTCCTCGACCACGACGTCGAGCCCCGCGCCGGCGATGCGGCGGCTCTTCAAGGCGTCAATCAGGGCGTTTTGCTCGACGATCCTTCCGCGCGAGGTGACGATCAGGTAGGCCGTTGGCTTCATCCTGGCCAGCTCCGCCGCGCCGATCATGTTCTCGTTGGCCGCCGTGTATGGGACCGTAACCACGACGTAATCCGACCTCTCCAGCAGGTCGCCCAGCCTGTCCACGCTCCAGACGTCCTCCACGACCGGCTCGCCGTCAACGTCGTGCTTGTCCACCGCCAGGACGTTCATCCCCAGCGCCTTGCACCGCCAGGCGGCCTCTGTCCCCGACTTGCCGAGCCCGACGATGCCAACGGTTTTGCCGTAGGCCATCTGCACCACCGACAGCGCGTACTCCTGGTCCCAGCGGCGCTCTCGCTTCTGGCGGGCGAACTCCACCAGCCCACGGCTGAACGCCAGAATCATGGCCACCGCGTGCTCCCCTATCTGGGGGCCGCCGGCGCCCTGTGCGTTGGTGACGATCACGGGCGACTCCCGCGCCGTGGGGACCCGGTCGAAGAACCCCTCGATCCCGGCGTCGAGAGTCTGGACCCACTTCAGGCCCTCGGCCGCCTGGAATTGTGAGTTGCTCGGGTAGCCGAAGACGACCTCGGCGTCCTGGATCTGGCGTTCTATCTCGGCGGGTTCCACGACCTCGACGAACTCCACACCCGGGAAGCGTTCTCGCAGTCGCGGACAGAAGGGCCTGGCCCACTCGGGCAGCAGCAGTGCTTTCATTCTCGTCACGTCCTCTTGACTTGGGGCTCTTACCCCGGTGTCAGTCCAGCTCACCGACCAGGTCCACGACGGCGGAGACCAGATCTTCTCCCGCCTGGGGCGAAAAGGGGCTGGTCGTGGTCCCGTAGAAGCGCCTGTACCGGTCCTGGCCGACGATCTCTTCCAGCGGCACGTCCGCAATCTCCTCGTGGGTCTTGCGTGTCGATACGTA
>JASLXL010000121.1 GCA_030740335.1 SAR202 cluster bacterium
CATCACCGTCGGCAAGATTGGCGATGCTTCCGAGCTAAGCCACGTAGAGGTGCACGTCGAGCGCCTAGAAGCCGAGGCTGGTATCGAGAAGGGCCATGTCCGGCTCGTGCCCTGGATCGAGACCGCCCGGGCGGTCGTAAATGCCTACGAAATATGCTCGGCCTCTCCGAGGGTGGTCGCGGTGGCGTTCGGTGCCGAAGATTTTACGAACGACATGGAGATCGAGCGGACCGAAGATGCCTTAGAGATCGTCTACCCGCGGCAGGTAGTCGGCGTCGCCGCACGAGCTGCTGGTGTCCTGGCCCTGGACACGCCCTGGGTGGCCTTTCGCGATACCGATGGCCTCAGGCGCGATGCCCGGGCAGCCCGTGGTTTCGGATTCCGGGGCAAGTTCGCTATTCACCCTTCGCAGATTGGACCCATAAACGAGGCCTTTGCTCCTACCGAGGCCGAATTGGAGTGGGCCCGGCGCGTCATCTCTGCCTTCGAGGAGGCGGAGGAGTCCGGCAGCGGGGCAACCTCCCTCGACGGCAAGATGATCGACATTCCAGTTGTTAGAAGGGCACGCGGTCTCCTGGAGCTGGCGTCCAGGTCGGTCGCGCCCCGGGAGTAGGACATAGTGGTGGACAAGATAGTGCTAGAAGGGATGATCTTCTACGGCTTTCACGGCGCGAGCACGGCTGAGCAAGAGGTCGGCCAGCGATTCCTCGTGGACCTTGAGGTCGAGTGCGACCTGAGCCCGGCCGGCCTATCCGATGACCTCGAAGATACTATCAACTACTCCAAACTCTTCAAATTGGCCAGGGAGATCCTCGAAGGGCCCAGCCGAAAGCTGCTGGAAAACATCGCAGAGACCCTGGCCCAGCGCATACTCTCGGAGTACCCCGTCGATGCCGTCCGGGTAAGAGTGAAAAAGCCTGAGGCCCCGGTCAAGGGCAGTGTACTGGCCTACGCCGGAGTTGAGGTCACGCGCCGTCGCTAGGCTGTCATACATGTGTCCCCTCATAGAACCAGCTTTTATCAATATTTGTCGCGTGGGGGGTTGCCATTCGACTCGCTCATGTCGAACGATGAATCTGATCTTGCGTTCACGGTGAGCCAGTTCATTTGTGGTTAGCCCGTCGAACCCGCTCTCCCGTGGCTGGTGTAGAGACTACGGTCCCCGGATCACGGTTTGCCGTGAAAAGCCCACAGAACCAATTGGATGAGCTCGCACTTCCCGCTTCCGAGGTGCCTGTTCTCCAGCCCCTCGGGATGTCCAACCCTTCTCTACTGAGCGGGCGCGCCCGCCTCGTACAGATTGGGGGCATGCTTCGTCGTGAGCGTAGGGTTGATGAATGTTGAGAATACGCCTGCCGTGCCCGAGTTGTGGTTGACGATGGCGTCGATGGCTTCCTGGATGCGGGTGGTGTGCAGGACCGGTATACGTTCTGGGAAGGTGCGGTGGATGTCCTTGAGGTACCAGTCGAATTGCAGCAGCGGCGCGGCGATCACTGCGACGTCGCGATTCGGAGATTTGACGTAGCGGACGTACCAGAGGGAGAAGAGAGTCTCCTCGGTCTGGCTGATAAGCACTGACCAGTCGGGCACTGCGTCGAGGATGCCCTCGGCGTGCTGCAGGGCCGTCCGATCGTCGCTCAGATCCTGGTCTGCGTAGTTGAGGGCAAGTGACATCCCGGGCAGCAGTGCAAAGGCCAGCACTCCGAGGACCAGTATCGGTTGTGAGAACAGGGACTTTTGCCATGTGGTCTGTGTTTTGAGCGCGTCGCCTTGCTCTGTCAGGGCGCTGACTATCTTGGCGAATCCGATTCCGATCCACACTGAGAAGAGTATGAAGACGGGGATCATCAGGACTTCGAAGTCGAAGGAGTTATAAGTCACTGAGTAGACGCTCATGATGGCTATGCTGATCACAGAGGCGGCCCAGAGTGCTGGGAGGTACTTTCTCAGTGTCGGGATGGCCATCAGCCCGATGAACAGGCCGAGAGGGTTGAACTGGTAGAAGACGAGGCGAGTCCAGTCTATGAGTCGTTCGAAGATGTTCCCCACCGTGACGCCGAACACGTACTCCTGATAGGGGCGTGCCGAGAGGATCCAGATAGCGCCTCGGAGTGTGGCGGCGTTGCCCCAGTTTATGGGCGGATGCTGGCTGGCGCGGAGGGGCAGGTAGGCGTACACGGCGAGCCCCAGGAGCAAGGGGATGAAGAGCCAGAGCGACAGGGTTGCACGGGTCCCGAGAGACTTCCATATCCAGTAGATGAGGGGTACGGCGACAGCTAGCAGCGTGAGGTGGTTTCCGAGGCCCACTCCGATGATAAGGCCGAACATGATGAGCTTGGCGTTCGGCGACGCGTAAAAGGAGTCGCTGTCGTCGGTGCGGCGCAGCGTGAGCCACGTGGCTGTGAGCAGGAGCAGCGAAGCAAATAGCGCGTTGAGGGCGTAGACTTCGGTGATGACGGCCTGTGACCAGAAGAGGGGCGAGGTGGCGAGGACGCTGCTGCCCAGAGCTGCTCCGGTGAGGGCGAGCCGTGGCGACGCGCCGGTGGCTGAGATGATTCTCAGGATGGCCCAGAAGGTGGCGAAGACAGCGGCCGCGGCTAGGGTTGCCGAGAGCAGGTTGCCGCGGTAGGCGATGTCGCCGTGAGGCACGAGTTCTGTGAATCCCCGCAGGAGCATGGTGTAGGTTGGATAGCCTGGCGGGTGCGGGATGCCCAGGGTGTGGGCTGCCGTCAGCAACTCGCCGCCGTCGACGCCTTTGCGCTCCCAACCCCAGGTGAGGGTGGGGGCGAGGGTGGCGAGGTAGAGGGTAAAGGAGGCGAGCAGGATGACGGTGGATACGAGCCTGGGCCATGGACATGCTTGCACTGAGTTCATCGTGTGTGGTCATATGGTACCGGAATCGGCGAGACAGTTCACTTCCACTGGCTGAGCTTGGCGCTGGCCATGCCTGGGATGAGGATGGTGAGTAGGGCGCTCCGGTCGGGGTCTGAGTCTTCCCGCGGCATTTTCCCAAGTAGGCGATCACCGCGACTTCGGTGGGCAGGTGGACTTCGGGTCCGGATATCTGGGTTATGAATGCGAGGATGTTGAGTTTAGGGTCTTTGCTTACCTCGATGGTCTGCCAGCGGGTGATGATGGCGCGCTGAAAAAAATCGGTCGCTAGGTAGTAGATGTTGTTGCTGCGAAACTGAAGAAATCGGGTTCAAACGTTGGCCTCGTATTCTGTAGGGAATGGCTCGTGGGTTGACATGGATACGATGGTCTGAGGGGATCAAAAACTGGTCGCGATGGATCGGCTCGCTATCGTCGTATTTGATGAAAGCTATCTGAAATCCATTGTCGCGGGAAGCAACCTTGTCGGTATTCTCCATGATAAATATTTCGATGTTAAGCAACTAGCATGACGCTAGCACGTTAGAAGATGGGTGCATCGGACCACCTTTCTCATCATCCTTCGCACTTCTTCCGTCTTTCCGGTAATCACGGCTACCATCGCTGACGCTTGAACTGTCAACGCCCATGTCGCCGTGGGGGTAGATGTGATTTCCAAAGTTCTGGAACACATTGGTGTTTGGTCGCCCCGACTCTTTCATCCCTGGTAGCAGACATCCCACAGGCTTTGCCCTAGTGCCCGATGGGGAGAGGACCACGGTTGACAAGGCCGTGCTGCTGGGTGATTATATGGCATGAGCGTCCGAGAGGGCGTGTGTTGGAAAAACTGAATATGTGACGGGGGTGTCTGTCCAGGGGAAAATTCCTGGACGGGCCTAAGAGAGGAAGCCGGTCTAAGTCCGGCACTGTCCCGCAGCGGTAGGTCCGGGTCCACTTTGGTGGGCGTGGGCGAGTCCGATCAACTGCCCCTGCCGATGTCGATGGCCTTCGAGGAAAGGTACGGGCATGGGTGGTTGTTGTTTAGCCCTGCATCCGTCTCGGAGCAGGGTATTTTTTTGCCCTCTTCGGTTGTGGTGCTCGCTGCCCTGGCAGGTGGTGAGGTGTCTTTCTCCGTAGAAAGTATGGGAATGCGTGGCGAAGTGGCTCCGGTCTTGTGCATCTCCTTTCTTCGACGGCCTGCCACTGGGTCCGAGCGAGGATATCCGGAAACCGAGGGAGGTGTTGTTAGTGAGGGGTCTTACGTATAGAGCGGAATTGTTGTTTGTGTCGGTGCTGGCAGTCTTGGTGCTGTTTGCGATGGCTTGCGGGTCGGATGATGAGCCGATTCAGGTGGTCAGTGATGTGACTACGGATACCTCAACCGAGGCCACTGTGGTGGCGACTTCGGCCCCGATCGAGGTTCCGACGAATCCTACTGCAATTCCTACTGTGACGCGAGTGCCTACAGCCACGCCGTCTCCGGCACCCACTGCGACGCCGGTGCCACTGTTCCCGGTTACCGTTACGGGCAGCAATGGTCGTGAGATCACCTTTGATGAGGCGCCCGAGAGGATCGTGGCGATCGATTCTGCGGTTGTGGGGACGCTGTTTGCTATCGGCGAGGGCTGGAGAGTGGTTGGAACGCACGATTTTGTGTCGTATCCGCCCGAGGCGGCGGATATTGAAAGGGTGGGTGGAGCATTCAACCTCAATTTCGAGGCGACGGTGGGGCTGGACCCAGACCTGGTGTTTGTGTTTTCCGAGGGGCCGGTGGAGGAGCTGGAGCGGCTGGGCCTGCGAGTGCTGTACTTGCAGAGTCTGAGCGACGATTTCCGCGGAGTGGCCGACAACGTCAGGATGTGGGGTGACATCGTGGGCAATCCGGTGTCGGCGAGGGCGGTCGCGGCGGACTTCGAGGCGCGGGTCGCTGCCATCGAGAGGGCTATGGCGGGGCGTGATGAGGGGCCGAGAGTGTTTCAGGACGAGGGCGAGCTTTGGACGCCGGGTCCGGATACGCTGATCGGCCAGGTGTTTACTGTGCTGAAGCTTCAGAATATTGCTCACGATGTGGTGGGGTATTCGCAGTTGAGCCCGGAGGTGATTGTGGAGCGGGCTCCGGAGATTGTGATCGCGTCGTATGGAGACTCGATTTCTGCCAATCCGGCTTTTGCGGAACTGCCGGCGGTGAAGGATGGACGCGTGTATGTGCCGAATAGTGACGCGCTGTCTACTCCGGGTCCGCGGTATGTGGTGGGGCTGGAGAAACTTGCGAAGTGGGTCTATCCGGACCTGTTTGACTAGGGCGGCCCTTCGACAGGCTAAGGGTGAGCGGGCCATGGCGCGAGACCCCCTCATCCCAGCCTTCTCCCGTGAGGGGAGAAGGGGTCGGAGGAAGGGCTCACGTTTGTCTTTGGGTTGCGAGAGGGGATTGGACTCCGGATGACGTCTTTGCATAGGGGAAAAGCAGCAGTCGTCACGGGCCGCCGCGCGTGGGTGTTTCCCTGGCGGCGGCTTGGTGCCGGGCTGGTGGTGGTTGCTCTGGTGAGCGTGCTGGCGTCGGGGGTTGGTGCGGTGGCCATACCGCCGCTGACGGTGGTGAAGATAGGGTTGTCGAGGCTGCCGCTGGTAGAACTGGCGCAGACGTGGCCTGACACGTGGGACACGATTGTGTTGCAGCTTCGGCTGCCCAGGGTTGTGCTGGCGGCGATTGTCGGCAGTTCCCTGGCTATGTCTGGGGCTACGTACCAGGGGCTGTTCCGGAATCCGCTGGCGGATCCTTATCTGATAGGCGTGGCGTCGGGGGCGGGCCTCGGTGCGACGATTGTGCTGGTGACGGGTGTGCCGGAGACGTTCGCGGGCGTCGGGGTGCTACCTGTGGCGGCGTTTGTGGGGGCTGTCGGGGCGGTGCTGCTAACCTATGGAGTGGCGCGAGAATCTGAAGGGCTGCCACTGACGACGCTAATCCTGGCAGGGGTTGCTGTGGCGGCCCTTGCAGGTGCGGTGACGACGTTGTTGATGATTCGGAGTGACCCAGACCTGCGGCCGGTCCTGTCGTGGATGCTAGGGGGCTTTGCGTCAGCTCAGTGGAAGCACTCGGCGGTGGTGCTGGTGTATTTAGGACCGAGTGCGGTTGTGATGCTTTCTTATGGGCGCGTGCTGAACGTGTTGCAGTTGGACGAGGCGCATTCGACGCAGCTCGGGGTAGACGTGGGCAGGGCTAAGCTGGTGCTGATTGGTGCTGCGTCTCTGGCGACGGCGGCGGCTGTGGCGTTCAGCGGGCTGATCGGGTTCGTGGGGCTGATCGCTCCTCATGCCGTGCGGCTAGTGTGGGGACCCGATCACCGGTCGCTGATCCCGATGGCGGCGATCGTGGGAGCTGGGTTCATGATTGTGGCTGACTTGGTGGCGCGGACGGTGGTGAGTCCGTCGGAGTTGCCGGTGGGGATTGTGACTGCGTTCTGTGGCGCGCCTTTTTTTTTGTATCTGCTGAGACGGCGCCGGGCGGTCTAGTGTGCCCCTCTTCTCCCCCAAAAAAGAAAAACAATTATCTGATGGGCACCCTCAGGCTTCCGGCCCTTCGGCGGGCTTAAGACAGGCGACGGGCTCCGCCCATCTGCATACCACGTACTCAGAAGAGAAAAACATGATCTAGGGAATACCGCTTGATGCTCCCGGCAAGAGGGCTGTGTTTTTCTGCTCACGCCGTGTAATGGGTCTTCCAGATCTGATGGTGCCAAGGGAGGATGAAATGTTGCGAAGATCGGTGGTGTGGGCTTGCTGAAAGTCGACAGAATAACGTTTGGTTATGGCGCCGAGGTCGTGCTGGATGGGATTGGGCTCGAGGTTGGGCGGGGTGAGTTGGTGGGGTTGGTGGGGCCTAATGGCTCGGGGAAGACGACGCTGCTGCGTGTGATTAGTGGTGTGTTGTCGGCATCGTCTGGGCGTGTGAGTGTGGATGGACAGGATCTGGCAGGGCTCAGAGCGAGATCTCGGGCGCGTCTTGTGTCGGTGGTGCCTCAGAATCCGCAGCTTCCAGAGGGATTTACGGTCAGGGAGTTGGTGCTGATGGCGCGTAACTCTCATTTAGAGCTCCTGGAGTGGGAGGGCAGTGGGGATGTGGAGGTGGCGACACGGGCGATGATGGAGACGTCGACGTTTGATCTGGCTGATCGGGCGCTGGGTATGGTCTCCGGTGGGGAGCGTCAGCGGGCTGTGGTGGCGATGGCTCTGGCTCAGGACGCGCCTGTGATGCTGCTGGATGAGCCCACGTCGAACCTGGATCTGGCCTACCAGACGGGCATCATGGACCTGGTGGTGCGGCTGATGGAGGAGCGGGGGACGGCGGTGCTGGTGGCGATGCACGATCTCACGCTGGCGGCGCAGTATTGCGACCGGCTCATCATGCTGTCTGAGGGGCGTGGGTTCTCCGCGGGGACGCCGTCGAAGGTACTAACGGCGGCGAACATCGAAGCGGTGTACGGGGTTGAGGTGTACCTGGTGTCACACCCGTTGGAGGGGACGCCGGTGGTGCTTCCGGCGCGGGGTGGGAGGAGAGAGAATTACCGCTGATACCGCAGAGAGGGGTCTTGTAGTGAGTTCGCAAGTTCGAGGACGCGTAATATGACGGCGCTGACAGTTATGGTGCAGGGTCGTCGGTGGGCAAGAGCCTGATGGCAACGGCGTTATGTCGGATGTTGGGCAGGAGGTTATGAGGTCGCGCAGTTCAAGGCGCAGAACATGTCCCTGAACCCCTTTGTGACGCCGGCTGGAGTGGAGATCGGGCGGTCGACGGCAATGCGGGCGCAGGTGGGGGGCTGCCGACGGCGTACATGAACCCGGTGCTGCTAAAGTCCAAGGTGAATCCTCCCTTACGACGTGCATCGCGTATCCCTCGTCTGCAAGGGACTGGAATATGGTCGGCACATCCCAGTCAAGTGGGGTTCCGTTCATTCGTACTCGGAGGCTGCTCGGCATCAGCCCGGTGTAGAGAGAGGTCCTGGGTGGGCATGCAGACGGGGTTAGTGACATACGTCCTTGAAAAATTCGTACTCTGGGCCGCCAATGCGTCGATGTCTGGGGTCTGCACGACCGGGTGACCCGCGTAACAGAAGTGTGTCAGGTTGTGCTGATCGGTAGTTATTATCAGGAAATTGGGCCGGTTGGCTGATGGTTCAATCGAGACGTCACTCCACGCGATTAGAGGTAGAGGTAAGACATCCATTTATGACCCTAGGTGGTGGCCAGAGGGATTGGACCATACTCCACTGTGGATCGAGATTACAAACGAACCTGGAGTCCCAAATCCAACTTCTCAACTACTGTCCGCTCCTTGTGAAGATGTTCGAGAGTTCATGGCAAGCGATTTGGGTTTGTAGGTTTCGACAAGAAGATGTGGTCCGTGTTGCAGATCGTTGCTTGGCACGTGTCGTCTACTGGTTGGGTATTCGCGCGATGCCTCTCCAGCCCGTTCCTCAGCAGGCTGCTAGGCGAGGGGCGCCAGTTTCACGCAGACGGGCATGGGGACCTCAGCGACGTCGCCTGTTGGGTGCAGTTCCCCGGTATCCTGGTCGATGTGGAAGGTGACGATGCTGTCCGAATCCTGGTTGGCGGCCAGCAGGATGGTTCCCGTGGGGTCGATGGCGAAGTTGCGTGGGGTTTTGCCCAGGGTGGGTTCGTAGCCGACCAGGGATAGCTCGCCGGTGGCTTGATCGATGGCGAAGATTGCGATGCTGTCGTGGCCGCGGTTTGAGCCGTAGACGAACTTGCCAGAAGGGGCGACGTGGACGTCTGCACAGTGGGTGACTCCTGAAAAGCCCTCTGGGATCGTAGACAGTGTCTGCACGGGGTCTAGTGCACCGGTGTCGGGGTCCAGAGTCAGGGCGGTGATTGTGGAGTTGAGCTCGTTGATCGCGTAGCCTCGTTTGCCGTTCGGGTGGATGTCGAAGTGGCGGGGTCCGGCGCCATCGACCATGCGGGCGAATGGGGATGTGGCCGGTGTCAGCTTGCCGGAGGGGATATCAAGTTGATATGTGAATAGCTTGTCTACGCCGAGGTCAGCGGCATAGACGAAGCGGTTTTCGGGTCCGATGGTTACGGAGTGGGCATGGGGCCCCTGCTGTCGCTCTGGGTTGATACTGGAGCCCTGGTGCTGGACGAACTCGGACATCTCTCCAATTCCACCGTCATCGCGAATGGGGTAGACGACGACGCTGCCGGATCCGTAGTTGGCGAGTACGAGGCGCGTCGAGGTGGCGTCGACCTTCAGGTGGCAGGGAATTGTACCTATGGTGGGCCTTGTGTTGATCGGGATCATTTTGCCGGTCCCACTTTCGATGGAGAAGGCGCTGACGGAGCCGCCGGGGCTTCTCTCGAATTCCTCCACCTCGCTCACGGCATAGAGGTTTTTTTGGGCAGGGTCGAAGGTGAGGAACGACGGGTTTTTCATCCCCGCGGTCTCTCCGGTCGGCTCCAGTGCACCTGTGGTTGGGTCCATGTTGTAGGCGTAGATGCCTTTGCTGGTACTGTGGGTGTACGTGCCGACGAAGACGAGTGTCATGGTGGTTCTCCATTGTTTGGGTGCCGATACTTTAGACGAAATGGTGGCGCGTGTCTCTCTCTATTTCCGCCCACCCACCCCTTTAGAGGAACCTGGGGGTAACGCCACAGGTTCCTCTAAAGGGGTGGAGCCCCTCTGGACTCCCCATGTTGGGGATGATTTAAGGTGTGTTCCAGGTCTGGGGGAGTTGCCAGGTGGCGTGAGGGTAGCTCCCTTCGAGCAGTGGCGTGTGGGCAGGGTCGAGCAGTGGTGGTGAAGGCAGGTCTTCTTTCTTGGCTGGGAGGAGTTGCTCCAGGTTGTGGGTTTCGGTGTTTTTTTGCTGTACCAAGATGCCGAAGTCGCCCAGACCTCCTGGTCTGATGATGTCGCGCATGGCCATCATGTTGGCGTCGCGGTCCGCTTGCGAAAGCTCCATCCTGCGTAGGGTGTGAAGCCAGCGATTGATCCCGAGGGCGCCCAGGAGATTTGCCTGACTGACGATGCCAATACCAATGAGGCCGCTTTCGCCCCCTAATCGATCAAGGGCCGCGAAGTCGACGTGGGTGGTGATGTCCTGGGCGCCAATGTGGCTGAGAGGGTTATTGCCGGCCGTGTGGCTGCGGTGGGTCCGAAGGGTTCCATCGGGCCGGTGCGGTGGGTAAGGATCTGACCCGGCGTGGCCATAGTCTATGGTGATGACGAATCCGCGATCTAGAGCTTGGGATGCCTCATCGATCCATGTTGCCATGCCCAGGTTGACTTCGCCTCGATATTCCTCGGGCAGTTTGTGGTCAACACCCGCCATGGCCTGAATCAACTCCGGGGTGTTCGGCTCGTCGAGCACCTCGCGTAACTCGTCGTCTTGCAGGGTGATGTATACCTCTTTCGGGATGCCGTCACGGACTTCGAATAGGGCGACGGGGAACGCATCGATCAGTTCGTTGGAAAGCATACACCCGACTATGTTGCGCAGGGGCACTCCCGTAGCTGCGACCCTATTGGTGGTCGTGGTATCTGGCGCAAGGTTCGAGGTCGGAGATGTGTGATCGAGGGCGACGTAGCGGATGTTTTGCGCAAGCTGATCGGAAAGCACTGGGATGAACGCGGCGATGTCACGGGCAAGGAGTCCATCGCCTGCGCCCATCTCTACTACATGGAACGGGGAGGGTCTTTCGAGCGCCTCCCACATATTGCGTAGTATGACTGCGAGTGCTGCTCCAAAAGCGGGGTGGGCGGAGGGGCTGGTGTAGTAGTCGCCGCTCGCACCGACGGGGGATCCGGACGTGTAGTAGCCGCCTGTCGGGTGGTAGAGGGCTAGTTCCATGAACTCGCCGAACGTGATACGCCCATGGATGCCAATGCGGGCCCTGATTTCGTTTTCGGCAGGGTTGGTCATGGGGACACTGCGTGCACTTTGTGCGGCCGGAGTTGTGTGCGTGCCCGAGGGCCTCCGCTAATTTGCGCAAGCCTCTCCCTCTCATGTAGAGGGATTAGCACGAGAGGTGTTCCATTGGCGAATTTGTCCTTCGACTAGCTCAGGACGAACGGTGAATCTGAGGTTGAGTTCATGGTGAACCCATCGAGTCACGGTTCCAGTTGGCGGTTATTGGGGCAGAGCCAGTGAATTGTCAGGTTTTGGGTTGCGCTTGCTTGGCTCGACGGTTTTGGGACCCGGACCTGTCCCATCCGGATACGGGCATGGAGTTTTTGAACTCACCGACTTCTCCGCACAGAGTGCACACGCCCTGGCTGGTTGGTCCGTTAGGACTATCGATCAACCAGCGATGACGACATTCGGTCTCAAGATCTTCCTGTTTGGTCACGGCGAGTCCCTTCTAGCCGAGTGCATCCTATTGGATGGTACGTCGGCTGCTAGTTAGGCTTTTTGAAGAACTCCTTTGGGTCATACCATTTCTCCCGGTTCAGGGGAGAAACAAAAGCATGTTCGGCCGTGAGGTTGCCGTCACATACTTGGGTTCGGTGCTATGCCCGTGTGTACGCCTCCTCAATGTCAGTTGGCTGCTAATCTCGTTGGTCTATGGGTGAGTACTCCAAATCTACGGGCCCGGCGTAGAGCAGTCTCGGCCGGAGAATGTCCCTGACCGAGTACTGTTCGAACACGTGGAGTGTCCAGCCGGGCATACGTCCAACGGCGAAGAGCGGAACGAAGAGATCGTCGGGGATGCCGAGCAAGGAGTAGATCGCCCCGGACCACAGGTCCACATTGGGAGCGATACCCCGCTTAGCCCGCTTCTTCATGGCTTCGGTGTTTGTGACGGCTTCTATGATGGAGAACCATTTGGTATGTCCGCGCCGTTCGCCGAGGGCTTTGGCCTCGGCTTTTAGGTGGACTGAACGTGGATCGACATCGTCATAGACAGGGTGACCAAATCCCATTACGCGACCGCGGTTGGCGATGATATTTTCGACGTATACCTCCGCGTTCTCTTCGGAGCCAACCTCCTGGGCCATTCGTATGGCGCCTTCGGCTGCTCCGCCGTGCTTGGGGCCCTTGAGCACGGCAACTGCGGCTGTGATGGCCGCCCAGAAGTCGGCCCCAGTGGAGGCGGCCACACGGGCGGCAAAGGCCGACGCGTTGGCGCCGTGCTCCGCATGGAGTATCAGGTCTGTGTCCATGAGGCTTGTGTCATCAGCGTCCGGTCGTTCGCCGAACAGCATGTAGAGGAAGTTGCCAGCGTGGGTCAATTCCGGATCGGGTTTGATGGGCTCCAGACCGTGCCTGACGCGATGGTGAAATGCGACCATCGTGGCGACGGCCGAGGTCAGTCGGATACCCTTCTTCAGTGCTCCCTGTGGGGACACATCCAAAATGTCGGGGTCCGACAGGCTCATTGCAGAGACTGCCCCACGGAGTACGTCCATGGGGTGGGCATTCCGGTAGATCCGGATGATGTCCTGGACCTCTTGCGGAAGCTCGCGGTTTGCTTTCAGGGTCGCATCAAGTTCATCGAGTTTCGAGTGGGTGGGCAGGGTGCCGTGCAAGAGGAGATAAGTGGTCTCTTCGAAGGTGGAAAAGCGGGCCAGGTCGTCGATGTTGTAGCCTCGGTAAAGGAGCTTCCCAGGCTTGGCAACGATGAGGCTAGAGGTTGTGCGGTCGAAGTAGCCGTTTTTGAGCCCTTTATTGAGCTCAATATTCTCTTTCACTACCGCCATGTCTACCTGTCTCCGACATTCCCGAACAGTAAGCTTGACGGGCGCAAAAATCTCAGGAGACGGGCGTACGCGAAAGAAATTAAATGCCGTGCTGATACGGCGTCGCGAGGCCCTCCAAGAGCACGAAAATTCTAGCATTCCGCTTCTAAGCTGTCAAGGAGGGCCATAGTCGGGCGGGAGGTCGGATTGAGTCGGTGAAATCGGCGGGGCGCTGTTACCCGGTTCTGTGGATGGCGATGACTAGTTATAATATTCACAAGTCATTGACGATACTGAGGTCAGTCGATACAATGCCGGCCATACAGAGGATGGCAAATCAGGGGTGGTAATGGAATCTGGCGGAGTTCCCGATGTTGTCGTACTCAGGCTGCCTCTGTATGTCAGGGCCCTCTCTCAACTGCTAGCCGCTGGGAGCGAGGTCGTTAGTTCACAGAAACTCGGCGGTCTTCTCCAGGTTACCCCTGCGCAAATAAGGAAAGATCTCAGCTATTTCGGCAGGTTCGGCAAGCAGGGACGTGGCTACAATGTCCGTTTCCTTCGGGACGAGTTGAAGCAGATTTTGGGCCTGGACCGGAAATGGCACGCGTGCCTCGTGGGCATGGGCTTCCTTGGCCAAGCGATCGTGAACTACCCCGGCTTTGCCCCAGAGGGATTTGATATTGTGGCGGCTTTTGACAGTGACCCGGAGATGGTGGGGACGACTGTCCAGGGGTTGACGGTACGCCCGATGGGGGAGCTTGACGCTCTGGTCAGGGGCGGGAGTATCAGTGTGGGTGTGGTGGCTGTCCCTGCGGCGCAGGCTCAGGAGGTGATCGACAAACTAGTCTACGCCGGGGTTCACGGTATTCTGAATTACGCTCCGGTAGCGCCTCAGGTGCCGACGAGCGTTGTGATCAGGAATATAGACCCGGTGCTTTCGTTGCAATCGATGACTTTCTATCTGTTGAAGGAAGCTGAAAGGGCGTCTAGGCGCTAGTCCCGACCGCCTCTTGTTCGAGAAGTGAAGAGTCGTAGTTGTGGGGGCACCCTCACATAGTGCAGAGGGCACGTCCCTTTGCACTCCCCTTGTTCAGTGGCACTGTCATAGGTGATGGTGTGTGTCGCTACGCGGGTCACAACAGCGCCGGTGGCGTCTACAGCGGGCGATTACGCCGGCGACGGGCGACTTTGATGCGTGCCTGGGACCTTCGCAGGGAGGCCAGGGCCCTATGCAGATCCATGTCGACAGGCGCAGAGGCTATGCGTTCTTGCGCGGCCTTGAGGGCTGCCTCGGCCCGCTCAATGTCGATTTCATCAAGTCGTTCGGCGGTGTCGGCCAGGATGGTGACCTTCTCGGGCATGACTTCCATGAAGCCGCCGCTGACGGCGATGAAGTTGTTTTCCCCGTCCTTGACTACTCGAATCTCGCCCGGCTTGAGAACGGTTAGCAGCGGGGCGTGGCTCGGTAGGATCGCCACTTCGCCCTCGACGCCAGGAGCCACTAGCAAGTCGACCTGGTCGGACGAGACGTGCCTCTCGGCGCTGACTATGTCTAGCTGGAATGTTGCCACGGCCTGTTAGCCCTCTTTCTGCATCTTCTTGGCCTTTTCCACAGCCTCGTCAATTGTGCCCACCATGTAGAAGGCCTGCTCGGGCAGCTCGTCGTGTTTTCCGTCGAGTATTTCGCGAAAGCCGGCTACGGTGTCTTTGATGGGTACATAGCGTCCGGGCTGGCCGGTGAAGGCCTCAGCCACGAACATGGGCTGGGTCAGGAATCGCTGAATCTTCCTGGCGCGTGCAACGGCCTGGCGGTCCTCGTCGGATAGCTCATCTACGCCGAGGATGGCGATGATGTCCTGCAGATCGCGATACCGCTGCAGTACCTGCTGGACGCCTCGGGCGGTCTGGTAGTGGTCGTTTCCGACGACCGAGGGCTCAAGGATCCTGGATGTGGATGCAAGTGGATCGACTGCCGGGTATAGGCCCTGCTCCGACAGACTACGTTCCAAGGACACTACTGCATCGAGGTGGCCGAAGGTAGTGACGATTCCAGGGTCGGTATAGTCGTCGGCGGGGACGTAGATGGCCTGGAAGGACGTGATGGACCCCTCCGCGCTGGATGTGATGCGCTCTTCGAGGAGACCCATCTCGGTCGCGAGCGTGGGCTGGTAGCCCACGGCGGAGGGCATCCTGCCGAGAAGGGCGGAGACTTCCATACCCGCCAGGATATAGCGATAGATGTTGTCGATGAAGAGCAGGACGTCCTGGTTCCGTTGTTCTTTGAAGTACTCAGCCATGGTTAGTCCGGTTAGACCGACACGGGCTCGGACACCGGGGGGCTCGTTCATCTGGCCGAACACGAGGACGGTACTGCCGAGGACACCGGACTCCTTCATTTCGTTCCAGAGGTCGTTGCCTTCGCGAGAGCGCTCGCCGACGCCAGCGAAAACGGAGACGCCCTGGTGCTCTGCGCCGATGTTGCGGATGAGCTCTTGGATGATGATGGTCTTGCCCACGCCGGCACCGCCGTATGCTCCGACCTTGCCGCCCTTCGTGAAGGGAGTGATCAGATCCATGACCTTGACGCCGGTCTCCAGGACCTCAACGCTGGTGGCCTGATCATCGAATTTCGGAGGAGCGCGGTGGATGGGCCATGACTCTTCGGGCTCGACGGCCTCAAGGCCGTCGATGAACTCCCCAAGGGAGTTGAACAGGCGGCCGAGTGTAGGTTCACCTACTGGGACCGCGATGGGCTGGCCGGTATCAACGGCCTCCACACCGCGCGCCAGGCCGTCGGTCGCGCCGAGGGCTAGGCAGCGAACCCGGTTGTTGCCGACGTGCTGCTCGACCTCGAGGACGAGTCTTTCTCCGCCGAGTTGGGCCTCGAGTGCGTTGTAGATCGCTGGCATCTGCTCCGGTGGGAACTCTACGTCCACCACGGTGCCGATGACCTGGGTTACTGTTCCGGCTGCCATTGTTCCTCCTGGGATTGGGGCAGGGCCCTACCCATCATATTCGAGTGCCCGGGTTCGTCCCAGGCATCTGCACGGGTCTACTGCTCTACGGCGACGGCGCCTCCGACGATGTCGAGTAGTTCCTTGGTGATGCTTTCTTGCCTGGCCTTGTTCATGACCAGAGTGAGGTCGTCGACCATCTCGTTTGCGTTGTCGGTGGCGTTGCGCATGGCTACCATGCGGGCCGACTGCTCAGATGCTATGGACTCGAGTACCGAGTGGTATATCTGCATTTCTACGAATCGGGGTAGTAGCTCTGTGAGCACACTCGTGCTGTTTGGTTCGTAGATGTAACCAACGGACTCGCTGGATTTCAGTTCCGCCGGTACGACCGGAAGGAGTTGGGTAACGATGGGCTGTTGGACCGTGGTGCTCACGAAGCTGGCGTATGAGATATAAACGGCGTCCACGCGCTCGGTGGTATAGTCGTCGATTACGAGCCGGGCGATGGGCGCCACGTCGATCAGGCTCGGCTGGTCTCCGAGGTCGGTGAAGACTGCCTTGACGTCCTGGCCACCATTGACCATGAAGTCTCTGCCCTTTTTGCCAGCGGCTATGACGTTGGCCTTGGCGCTCTGGTGAAGGATGAACTCGGCAGCTTCGCGATTGATGCTGGTGTTGAGGCCACCGGTCAGACCTCTGTCGGGAGTGATGTGTACTACGGTAAGGTTGCCCACGTCCCTGCGTCGAAGGATGGGATGCAGATTGTCTTCCTCGTGGGGCTGGGCGGCCAGATCGGCGAGGAGAGCGTTTATGTGATCATTATAGGGACGGCCTCTCAGAGCCATCTCCTGGGTACGCCGCATTTTGGATGCGGCGATCATGGACATAGCCTTGGTTATCTTGGCTGTATTTTCGACGCTACGGATGCGTCGCTTTAGCTGTTGTGCGCTCGGCATATGGTCCTTTCGATCATCCCCTTGCCCACTTTTTATCCTGGAAGGGGCTCAAGCGAAGATTCTGGGTTTTTCTCCCCCAGGTCTCGGCCAGAGGGTTCTACCGCTGGACTTTCTGTATTGTCAGTACTGCTCACTTCGGCGCCGATCTGGCTTCCTGTCCGTTTGTGGAGAGGAATGAGGTGAGGGTGAGTGTTGGCTAGTAGGGCACGCTCGACTTAAATTCTTCGCCTGCCTTTGTGAGGGCTTCGGCGGTCTCGTCGGTGATGTTTTTCGTATCTGCGATGCTCTTGAGAATCTCGGGATGGCTGGCTTCGAGAAAGCTCTGGAAGCCCTTCTCGAAGTCGGCTATCTTCGTCAGGTCGACATCGTCCAGGATGCCGTTGATCAGTGCGAACAGGACGCATACCTCCTGCTCAAGTGAGAAGGGCGCGTCCTGGACCTGTTTTAGGACCTCGACGGCCCGTTGTCCACGTTCGAGCTGGGCGCGTGTAGCCGCGTCCAGGTCGGAGGTGCCGAATTGGGCGAAGGTGGCAAGCTCGCGGTACTGGGCCAGCTCCAGGCGGAGCCTCCCTGCCACGCTCTTCATGGCCTTGCTCTGGGCGGCGCTGCCGACTCGTGAGACGGAGAGGCCGGCGTTGACGGCGGGCCTCATACCCGACATGAACAGCTCCGGCTCGAGATATATCTGGCCGTCTGTGATGGAGATGACGTTGGTGGGAACGTAGGCTGAGACGTCGCCTAAGAGTGTCTCAATGATGGGCAGTGCGGTCATCGATCCGCCCCCGAGTTCAGGAGAGAGCCTGGCGGACCTTTCGAGGAGGCGGCTATGCACGTAGAAGACGTCGCCTGGATACGCTTCGCGGCCCGGAGGGCGCCTGAGCAGTAGCGACATCTGCCTGTAGGCCCATGCGTGTTTCGAGAGGTCGTCGTAGACGATCAGAGCATCCTGGCCGTTGTACATGAACTCTTCTGCCATCGCACATCCGGCGTAGGGGGCGAGAAACTGCAATGGGGCCGGGTCGGAGGCGCTTGCGGACACTACGATAGTGTGTTCCATGGCACCATTTTCTTCTAGAAGGGCGACTGTCTGGGCCACTTTCCCGATCTTCTGGCCTATTGCGACGTAAACACAGAAAAGGTCTCCGCCCTTTTGGTTGATGATGGCGTCTGTGGCCAGTGTGGTCTTGCCGATACCTCGGTCGCCGATGATCAGTTCGCGCTGTCCACGGCCAATGGCGACCATCGCATCGATGGCCTTGATGCCGGTCTGGACCGGGACCGTGACGGATTGTCGCGCAGCCACGCCGGGGGCGACGATTTCGGCCGGCCGGGTCTTGGTTGATTTGATTGGACCATTGCCGTCGATGGGTCTGCCGAGTGGGTCGACGACACGTCCCAGGAACTCTTTGCCGACGGGTAGTTCAGCGACGCGCCCTGTGCTGCGGACCTCGGTGCCTTCTTGCACAGAGAGTGGGTCGCCCAGGATAACTGCGCCGACGCCGTCCTCTTCTAGGTTGAGGGCCATGCCGACCGTGCCGCCCTCGAACTCGAGCAGCTCGGTCGAACCAACTCCGGAGAGGCCGTGGATTCTGGCGATGCCGTCACCGACCTCGACGACGACGCCTACGTCGGTCATCGTGAGATCTTGACCGAACTCTTCGATCTGCCGTTTGATAACGGACGCTATGTCCTGTCCTCGTACTGCCATCTCTGCCTCCCTAAGAGCAACTGCCCTGCCCAGACGGGTTTAGGGTTGGGTCTGAGGGCCTTCCTCAGACAACCGGCAAGGGGACAAGTCCCCCTGCACATATTTTTCAGGTTATTTGTTCGACGACTGTGCGGCGCATGCCCTGGAGCTTGGTCCGCAGACTTCCATCAATCACGCGGTCTCCCACACGGGCGACGAGGCCCCCGAGGATGTTCGAATCTACGCCTGTGGACAGGCGTACTTCCTTGTCAACCAGTTTGACCAGGATCGCTTTGATGGCGGCCTCCTGGTCCTGATCCAAAGGCGCTGCTGCTACGACCTCTGCCCGTTCGATGCCATTGTGGTGGTCGACGAGGGCCTCGAATGTCTCGATGATACCTGGAACCAGGTTCGCGAGGTTCCTGGTTGCCAGAAGCGCCAGCAGGTTGGATGCGAGCGGGTCAACGGAGTTGCCAAGAACTGTCTTGACCGTCTCAATCTTGGCCGTTGCCGGAACCTGTGGAGAGTCAAGCAGCCCTGACAATTCTTTGTTTTCGATGGCGATGGCGACTGTGCGCAGGTCATCTGACCAGGTGTCAATCTGGCCCGATTCGATTGCGATCTGGAAGACCGCCTGAGCGTATCGTCTTGGTGAAGCGGCCCTTGGCATGTTTTGCTCCGATGTCGCGGCGTGGTGGCAGGCGTGAGCCTACTTGCCGGAGATGTTGGAGCCCTCCTCAAGAACCTGCTCTATTAGCTCGCGGTGTGCATCACCGTCGAGGGAGTGGTTGATAACCTTTTCGGCGGCGGAGATGGCCAGGCCGGCGAACTGGCTGCGCAGTTCCTCAATGGCGGAGTCGCGTTCCCGTTGTATGCTGGCCTCGGCCCGTTCTCGCTCTGCGGCGATTTCGGCCCGGGCCTTTCCCATCTCCTCTTCGCGGAAGCGGTCGGCGACCTCACGGGCCTGGACGATCATCGCCTGGCCCTCGGCGCGCGCATCGGTGAGATGTGCCTCAACGGCCTCTGAAGACCTCGCGGCATCGTCTCGAGCCCTCTCGGCGGTCTCCAGACTCTCTTTTATCTTCGCAGCACGCTGGTCGAGCATGCGCAGGATCGGCTTGTAGAGCACAGCGTAGAGCAGCACAAATAGCAGTGTGAAACTCACGAACTGTGTCAACAGACCGGATAGGTTTATTCCAAGTGCATCCATAATCTTGCTCTCAGCCTCAGCGGTACCCCTGTCCCAATGGAGAACTGGAGGTACAACCAGGCAACTCCGGCAATGGCCAGCGCGCCAGCCGCTCAGGCCACGCCTACGTCGTAAGCCGATTGGCCGGCGCTGCTAGACGAACTTTATGATTACTGCGACGACCAAAGCGTAGATGGCGATTGCCTCTGCGAATGCGATGGCCAGGATCATATTCTGCTGGATTGGGCCGGCTGCCTCCGGGTTTCGGCCTAGGGACTCCATTGCCTTGGCGGCTAGGATCCCGATTCCAAGGCCTGGGCCTAGAGAACCCAGGCCGATTGCGAGTCCGGCTCCAATGTCGGCGATATTTCCTTCTATCATCCCTTACTCCTTAGACTCTTCTAATTTCGATTTGGGGCTGGGGCCCACCGATTCTATCACTTGCTCACAGATTCGCGGGAGACCTCTCTCGAAGCACAGGTAAGGGTAGGAGCGTGAGGGAAAACATGTTGTTATCGGCAGATGGGCTGCGACACTCTGCTCTCCCCTTACTCGGCACCCTGCTATTGATCTATATGTAGTGTGTGGTTTCCTATCGACATTGCTCGGAACACGCCGAGCTTATGCCTCTTGCAATCTCCTCAGACGGACCGGGGTCAATGCTCCTCTGATCCGTGGGATATGGAGGCCGATGCGGCGAATACGAGGGTCAGCATCGAGAATATAAACGCTTGAATCAGGCCGACGAATAGCTCGAGACCGAGGAACGGCACTAAGCCGACGAGCGGTATCAGGAACGACATCGCGATGAGCAGGACCTCGCCAGCGAAGATATTGCCGAATAGGCGGAAGGTGAAGCTGATGACTCGGGCAGCTTCGCCAATGGCTTCGAGGACGCCGACGAAGGCGCCGATCGGTCCCTCCTTGAAGTTCATAAATTTGCCAACATGGCCGAATACGCCAAGGCTGCGCAGCCCCCAGAAGTGGACCATGAACATCGCGATGATCGCCATAGAAAGCGGCGTATTGATATCGGTGTTGGCGCTCCTGAAGAAGGGGATCAGGATCCCGGCCCGTTTCCCGTCGTCGACCCCGTGCTCTTTGAACTCCTCAAGGGTCACAGTGTTGTCGATGGAGCCCAGTGACAGGAGAGCCAACCCGCCGTCTCCGTCGAATACCTGCAAATTGACGGAGCCGAGGTCTAGGTCGTGAGGGTCGTCGAGGGCAGCCTCCTTGTGATGCTTGACCTCTTCGGGAGACTCGACCCATCCGATCGTTCCTACGCCCGGGAGGATGCCCAGCCAGTTGGAGGTGACTATGAACAGGAATATGGTGGTAGCCAGGGGAAAGAATCGGCGGGCGTTTTCGGGCCCTGCCACGCTTTCGGCCAGGCTGAGGAAGAACTCGATTATGATTTCGAGGAAGCCCTGCAGTCTGGACGGAATCTCAGTTGCTCGGCGTGTGCCAAGGAAGGAGATGAGGCCGAGGATGACGATGGCTATCCAGGTGTTGACCATCGTGTTGGTGATCTTGAAGTCGCCAATGATGGGGTCGGGGCCTATGGGCTCAGCCTTGAGCTCTATTGGGGCAAGTGGAGCGCCGAGGAAGCCGCCGCCAAACTGGTTTCCCAGTGCGCCGCCTGCGAGGCCGAGTATGAATAGGATACCTACCGCGATTACGGCGGTGAGCATCTTGGGATTACCGAGGAGGCTTGACACTATTCCTTACTGCGGTCCTCGGGATCAGGTCCCTCGGATACGACGGCCATTAACATTCGATACATTCCGATTCCCGCTACGATCAAACCCGCACCGAAGCCCAGTAATGTGAGCATTGGCTTTGAGCCTAGATGGCCGTCGAGCCAGATTCCACCGAACCCGCCTCCCAGGAGGCAGAGCGCGACGTACCATCCAATGCCTGTCATTCGTAGTACGGTCCTCATCAAATGTGCCCCTGGAAGGGTTCTCGACGAGGTTTGTGGATTGTATCACGATCGTTTTCGGAGGGTCAATCTCAATCAATAGATGCGCTCGCGATGCCTGGCGCGGCTCTTTTTCAGGACTGGGAAATGTGGCTAGGTGGTACCCTCGGGCGAGCTGGCTTCCGAAGAGGGCGGAAGCTCTCCCTTGCCAAGGTCGTCCAGGTTAAGGGTCTCAATAAAGTCGGTGAATGCGGAGAGGCTTTTGAGCTCCTCCTCTTTCACGGGCGCCGCGGAGTCCTCGCCGACCTCGGTCTGGACCGGCCTGCCCTCTTCGTCCATTTCGACTCCGGCCTTTTCGATGACATCATCGTGGGCGAATATGGGCGCGTCGGTTCTGACTGCAAGGGCTATAGCATCGCTGGGCCGGGAGTCAACCTCCAACTCGGTGTCGTTGACTTGCAGAATAATCTTCGCGTAGAACGTATCGTTGTTGAGATCGGACACCAGGATTCGTTTTACTTCAGCACCCAGGATCGAGATTACCGTTTTGAGCAGGTCGTGGGTAAGGGGTCGCGGTGCAGCGACGTCTTGTAATTTGAAGGCGATGGCGTCCGCTTCGGTGGGGCCGATCCATATAGGTAGGTAGCGGTTGGACTCCTTGACTCGCAGGATAACTACCCTTTGTTGGTAGTTAACGATGCTGACCCGGATGCTGTCGATGACCATCTCTCGCATCGCGTCTTCTGGCATGGAATCCCTCCTAGCTAACCAGTGAGTCTATTGTAAGACCACCGATTTGGCATGTCAATTTGGAGAGTGGGTTGTTTATGCCCATGCAAATGAGGTGAAGACTACGGCGTTTGGCCCTTAGGCACCATGCTCCAGGTCTTTTTGGAGAGGTTGGACCTGGAGAGCATTACGGTACGTTCGCAGGTCAGGCATCGGACGCGAATATCGGCCCCGAGCCGCGTCACTTCCCAGTCGAAACCACCGCAGGGGTGCGGCTTTCGGAGGCGGACTACATCGCCTAGGTGGAGGTCTGTTGCCATGGCTTGCCCGCTTCATCCAACATCCGGTTCACAAGCTGGCGCAGGTCGTCGGCGGCGGCGCGAGCGGCCCGCTCGAAGATGGCCGGCTCTTTGGAGGCGTAGGTGACACCGCGAGAACTGGAGACGATCAGGTTTCGACCGGCCGGGTCGATACCGGCGAGGACCGATGCTCGCAATTGGCCCTCTTGCGCACCGACGCCGGGCAGTAGGATGGGCATGTCCGGCGCTATCTCCCGGACGCGCGCGAGGTCTTCTGGGTATGTAGCGCCGACTACGAGGCCGATGTTGCTGTTGCGGTCCCATCGAACGGCGCTCTCGGCGACGTGCTCGAACAGATGCTTGCCGTCGCCACCGAGGGCCTGGTCTTGAAGTTCCCGGGCGCCTTCGTTGGACGACCGACACCAGATGATAATGCCTCTGTCGGCATACTCGATGAATGGGCCAAGGGCTTCAACGCCGGCATAGCCGTTGAAGGTGGCCGCGTCAAAGCCCCAGGTATCGAACAGGGCTTTGGCGTACTGGGTGTTGGAGGAGCCGATATCGCCGCGTTTGCCGTCGCCGAGGACGATCACGTCGGGGGCCTGGTCGCGGATGTAGGCGACGGTTGCTTCAAGCGCAATGATCCCGGCGCTGCCTTGTGCTTCGTAAAAGGCCATGTTTGGTTTGTAGGCGCACACCAGGTCTTTTGTGGCATCGACGACGGCGCGGTTGAAGTCCAAAATGTCTGGGATCGCCATAAGTTTTGGGTCGGGGTCCAACCCGACGCAGAGCAGGCTTTGGGCGACCTGTGATGCTTTTGCTAACTTCTGGCGGAAACCGGCCACAGAGATCTCCTTCTTCGAAGGAATCTGGGGGAGTTGCCCCCAGGCCCCTGCCAAAGGGTACGATCCCTTTGGACTCCCCGTGTATAGGCGGGGTGGGATAGGTTTAGTGTAGAGGGGCATGAGGCTTGGGGGCAAGTTGTGTGGTCCATAGGCTGGTGCTAGCATCGGCTTTGAGGTGCCTTGTGAAGCTGCATGCTGGTCTAGTCGAGGGCAGGTTTGTTGAGAGAGCGAATCGGTTTGTTGTAAAAGTGGCCATGAACGGACGGGATGTTCTGGCTCATCTGCCCAATACAGGGAGAATGACGGAGCTGCTGGTGCCCGGCGCCACAGTCTATGCCGCGCCAGCACCGGACGTTCAGGGACGCAAGACCGCGTACGACCTGACGCTGGTGGAGTACGCAGAAACGTTGGTGTCGGTGGACAGCCGTATGCCCACGGCGGTGTTTCGGGAGGCGGTGAATGCAGGGTCGCTGGCTGGTTTCGAGGGGTACAAGGTGGACAGGGCCGAGGTGCCCCTCGGCGACAGCCGCATCGATCTGCTTCTGCGTGGGAGCGAGGGAATGTGTTATGTGGAGACCAAGTCGGTGAATTTGGTTGTGGATGGGCAGGCGCTGTTCCCGGACGCTCCCACGGAGCGGGGTCGCCGTCATTTGGGCGAACTGGCTACATCTGTGGCGTCTGGACATCGCGCATGTGCAGTGTTCGTTGTGCAGCGCGGCGACGCCGTTGAGATGATGCCGCATCGGGAGGCCGACGAGCTGTTCGGGGAGGCACTGGACCGCGCGGTGGATTCGGGTGTGGAGGCGAGGGCCTACAGGTGCCGGGTGACTCTACAAGAGATCAGGATTGAGGGGAGCATTCCGGTCAGGCTGGGGTCGGTTTGATGGCCAGAGGAACTGCGTCGCTTGGGGAGGTCTACGAGCTGATGCTGGGACGGTACGGTCCGCAGCATTGGTGGCCAGCGGACTCGTGGTTCGAGATGATGGTTGGCGCGGTGCTTACCCAGTCCGCGGCCTGGGCGAACGTTGAGAAGGCCATCGGTAACCTGAAGTCGGCTGGGAAGCTTTCTCCCGAGGCGATTCTGACTACGCCGCAAGAGGAGTTGGCGAAGCTGGTGTACCCGTCGGGCTACTACAACGCCAAGGCCCGAAAGCTGAAGGCACTGGCCGAGTACCTGGGGACGACCTGGGAGGACGACATCGACGCGATGGCGGGTGCAGACCTGGCTCCACTGCGGGTGGAGCTGCTTGGCGTGCACGGTGTTGGGGAGGAGACGGCGGACGACATCCTGCTGTACGCCCTAGACAAGCCGGTGTTTGTGATTGACACGTACACTCGACGTCTTGTCGATCGGCTGGGACTCGCGCCCGGGGAGGACCGATATTCGGCGTACCAGGCGCTGTTCATGGAACGGCTGGAGCCCGACGCGGAGATGTACGGTGAGTACCACGCGCTGATCGTCAGGCACGCGAAGGAGGCATGCCGGAAGACTGCGCCGCTATGTAATGACTGTGTGCTGCAGGAGGTGTGCCCGACGGGTCGCGGAGGGGAATTGTGACGGGGCGGACTTCGTAACGGTGCTGGGACGCTGCTCTTCTAGGATGAGTGGTGGCAAGATTCACAATCATTCCCAGGAGGGCGATCATGATTGCAGAACTAGTGACGGTTGGAGGGTGGAAGGGGCTGCCGTTCTACACACGGATGTCGATTGCGGGGTTGCTGGCGTATGCAGCGCTGTTCGAGGGCCTCGGGGTGCTTTTGGGGGCGCTGGGCGAGCCGTTCCTGGTGATATTCGCCAGTATCCTGGTGGTGCCTACTCTGGTGACGCTGGTGTTGGCCAGGTGGTACGGGAAGTGAGCGGTGCTTGGTGCGGGAATATGGGTGACGGCACTTAGGCGGGGGTATCTAGCAGGATAATACTGGTGCTTTTGATGATTACGTGGAGTTGCTGGCCAGACTCGATATGGAGGGTCTGCAGCGCGTTTGGGGTGATTTCCACGGTCAGTGTAGCGCCTATGTCCACGGATACGAAGACACGAGAGCCGGAGATCTGGATGTCTTGCACGGTAGCTTCGAGGATGTTCCGGGCGCTGATATTGGAGGGTCGTTCGAGGGCAAGCAAGATGTCGTTGGACCGAAGCGAGAAGGTCACGGTTGCGCCCGGACGGTGGCCGGATGCCGGGGCTGTGAGCCTCGTGGGGCCAACCTGGAGGATGGTGGCGCTGTCATCGGCATCCGGCGTAGCGATTTCGGCCTCGATCATGTTTTCGAGAGTCGCGTAGTCTGCCAGGGCCGTGACGTTCGGGTGGATCAGCACGTGGGACGGCCTGCCCTGGGCTACTATGGCGCCGTCGCTCAGGACGAGGACGTTGTGGGCAAGGGCCATGACTTCGGACATTGAGTGGGAGACGTAGACCATCGGTATCTGGAGGTCTTTCCAGATACGAACCAGATATCGGATTATGGGCCCTTTGAGGGCGGCATCGAGGGAGGCTAGGGGCTCGTCGAGGAGCAGTAGTCGTGGTGATGTGGCTAGGGCTCTGGCGAGGGCCACACGTTGTGTCTCTCCTCCTGAGAGGCTTTCCACATCGCGCCCCAGCAGACTTGAAAGTTGGAACAGCGCGATCAGTTGGTCCAGTTCGACGGTCCGCCGTTCCGCTGGGGTTAGCCGATAGCCGTAATGCACGTTGTCCTCAACGCTCATGTGGGGGAAGAGGGCTGAGTCCTGGAATACGTATCCGAAACGTCTTTTTTCCGGGCTCACGTTCTTGCGTGGTGACGACGAGTATAGGGTCTCGCCGAAGGCTGCTATATGGCCGCTGTCGGGGGTGGTGAGTCCGGCGATGCTGTCGAGCAGCGTGGATTTGCCGCTTCCAGAGGGGCCGAAGACGGCCGTGATCCCTTGATCGAAGATCGCTTCGCACGATAGGGTGAATTCCCCGTATCTTTTGGTGATATCGAGATCGAGCTTATGGTCGGTCATCACCTGTACCGGCCCTTTCGATTGGCTCTTGAGAGGAGCCAGTTGTGAACCAGCAGGGTCGCCAGTGCGAGACCGATGGAGACCACAACAAGCTTGAGGGCGGTCGCATCGTCGCGAATCTGGACGTTGGAGTAGATGGCGAGGGCGAGGGTCTGGGTGCGGCCTGGGATGTTGCCGGCTACGGTGATGACCGCGCCGAACTCGCTGAGGGCTCGGACGAAGCCGAGTAGGACGCCCGCGAGAATGCCGCGGTAGGCGAGGGGGATGGTTACCGTGAACACGGTACGCCATGGGCCGGCGCCCAGGCTTCGGGCTGACATTTCAAGGCGCTCGTCTACCTCGGAAATCGCTGTCATCATGGACCTTGCGATGAGCGGGAACGAAACCACGGCTGAGGCCAGGACTGCCGCGAACCATGTGAACACTATTTGCGTGCCGAACAGACTCTCTGTGATTCTGCCGATGGGTCCGTCGCGGCCAAGGGCTAACAACAGGAAGAAGCCTACGACCACGGGTGGCACGGCCAGAGGCAGCGACACCAGGGCATCGATGATCGTCGCGCCGCGCACTCGCTTTTTCGTGATGAGCCAGCTTACCGCTAGGGCAAGCGGCAGGTTGATCGCGGTGGCTACCG
Source organism: SAR202 cluster bacterium (assembly GCA_030740335.1). The sequence goes on from JASLXL010000121.1 coordinate 26,760, forward strand.
TTGCGATCTTGAGGGTTAGTGTTATCAGGGACAGGTCCACGTTCGCCTCAATTCGGGAGGTGCACTTCCCTCCCCTCCCCCCAAAAATAAACAAATAGTTAGTTGTGAGGGACACCCTCACATTCCCGGCAGAGTGGCATCGCCCCTTTGCACACCCCTTAGTGTCTCAAATTTTAGGCCGACCCTTCGACGGGCTCAAGGTGAGTGGATGTGGTCGCCTTGGTTGCGCGCGTGGGAATCACTGCGCGGGTTGGAATCCCAGGCTTTGGAAGATCCTGATGGCTTGGGGGCCTGCTAGAAATTCGAGAAAGAGCCT